>JAKAVI010000048.1 GCA_021817355.1 Pseudomonadota bacterium
GCAAATCCGTGCTGCTGGCCCTGATGGCGCTGCAGTTTCGCCGCTATGCGGGGGCGCAGGTCTACATCTTCGACAAGGGCAATTCGGCGCGGGCCGCGGTACTGGCGGCGGGTGGTTGCCATCACCGCCTGGCCGACGCGGACGGACTGTCGTTTCAGCCCCTGCGCCATATCGACCGCGCGGCGGAACTGAGCTGGGCCTTTGCCTGGCTGGGTGCTCTTCTCGAACAGGAACGCGTCCACCTCGATCCCGAACTCAAGGAGCGTTTGTGGTCCGCACTCTGCAGCCTCGCCTCGGCGCCCGCCGAGGAGCGGACGCTGACGGGGCTTGCCGTGCTGGTGCAGTCCCAGCTCCTCAAGGACGGCCTCATGCCCTATACCCTCGAGGGCCCGTACGGACGGCTCCTTGATGGCGCTGAGGACCGTCTTGCACTGGCCGATCTGCAATGTTTCGAGACCGAAGCCCTGATGGCGGAAGAGGGGGCGGTCAAGCCGGTCCTGAGTTACATCTTCCACCGTCTCGAAGCCCGCTTTGTTGATCGCCCGAGCCTTCTCATTCTCGATGAAGCCTGGCTCTTTCTCGACAATCCTCTTTTTGCCGCCCGCATTCGTGAATGGCTGAAGGTGCTGCGCAAGAAGAATGTCGCAGTCGTCTTTGCCACCCAGTCGCTGGCCGATATCCAGGCCAGTGCAATTGCTCCAGCCATTATCGAAAGCTGCCCGCAGCGCATCTTCTTGCCCAATGACCGCGCCCAGGAACCGCAGGCGCGCAGCGCCTATGAAAGCTTTGGCCTCAATACGCGGCAGATCGCGCTCATCGCCCATGCCGTGCCCAAGCGCCAGTATTACCTCCAGTCCCGACGTGGCAACCGCCTGTTCGAACTGGCCCTCGGGCCACTTGCGCAGGCGCTGTGCGGCGCCTCTGACGGTCTTAGCCAGAAACTCATCGACGGGCTCCTCAGCGAGGCTGGTGCGGCGGAGTTTGCCGCGCGCTTTCTCGCCGCCAAAGGTCTTGACTGGGCCGGGCCCCTGATCGCGAACTGGGAGCTCTCGTGATGCGTCAGAAACTTACCTGGGTGGGGCTTTGGAGCATTCTCTTTTGCACGCCAGTTGCGGCGCAAACCACAGCCCCGGTGTTTGATGCGAGCAATTACAGCCAAAATCTTCTCATTGCCGCGCGCAGCCTCGTCCAGATCAACAATGAGGTACAGGCGCTGCAAAACCAGACCCAGATGCTCGCCAACATGCAGCGCAATCTTGCCTCCGTGGGCGATGCAACGCTTGCGCCCCTCTTAAGCGACATTGGCGCACTCAACACGCTGCTGGCGTCGGCACAGGCGATCGCCTTTCGTGTCAGCGCCACCCAGGCCGCGCTCGCGGCCAGCTATCCGGACAGCTACACCGCCCCCTTGACCGCGACCGCCCTCGGTGCCGGGGCGCAGCAGCGCTGGGCTGATGCCATGGCGGCCTTCAAGGATGCACTTACCTTTCAGGCCCAGATCGTCGAAAACGTGCAGGCCGATGGCAGCGCTCTGCCCGCGCTCGAAAGCCAGGCGCAAAGCGCAACCGGCAATCTTGCCGCCAAAGAGGCCGGAAACCAGTTTCTTGCTCTGCTCGTCAAACAGCAGCTGCAGACCGAGGGGCTCCTTGCCGAAGAGGGACGCGCCACGGCCCTCAATGCAGCACGCAAGGCCGAAGACGAAGCGGCCGCAGCGGCAGATTTTACGCAGTTCATCGGTAGCGCCAATGCCTATACGCCGGACTGAACCGCGATGAGCGACTTCAACGTCATCGATCACTTCCTGGCGGTGTTCATCACCTATATCGACAGTGGCTTTGGCCTCTTGAACGGGGATGTGGCTCAGCTCTCCACGCTCCTCATCTCGCTGGACATCACCCTTGCGGCGCTGTTCTGGACCCTCGACGGCGAAGCCCAGATGCTCACCCGGCTGATCCGCAAAGTGCTCTATGTCGGCGCGTTTGCCTTCATCATCGGTCACTTCGAAAGCCTCTCAGCCCTTATCTATGCCTCCTTTGCCAGGCTCGGGCTTGATGCCACCAGCAATGGGCTTGCTGCCTCCGACCTCCTGCGTCCGGGCAAGATTGCCGGGGTTGGCTTCACCGCGGCCTGGCCGCTTCTGCTCGAAGCCGGCAAGCTCATGGGCTTTACCACCGTCTTCAACCACATCATCACCATCCTGGTGCTCATGGGCGCCTGGTTCATCGTCGTGCTCGCCTTCTTTGTGCTGTCGGTGCAGCTCTTCATCACCATCATCGAATTCAAGCTGACAACGCTCGCCGGCTTTGTCCTTGTTCCCTTCGCATTGTGGAACAAGACCGCCTTCCTGGCCGAACGGGTGCTCGGCAATGTGATCTCGAGCGGTGTCAAGGTCATGGTCCTGGCGGTCATCATCGCCATCGGCGCCAATTTCTTTGCCACCTTCACCACCGCCCTCAACGGCCATGATCCGGCGCTGGTCGATGCGATGAGCCTCGTGCTCGCTTCACTCGCCCTGCTCGGGATTGGCATTTACGGGCCGACGATTGCAGGTGCTCTGGTCACAGGCGGGCCTCAGCTTGGCGCCGGCGCTATGGTTGGAACCTTGGGTGCGGCGGCGGGAGCGGGCCTCTTTGCCGGTGGTGCCGCGATGGCAGGCGCGCGCGCCGCCGCGGCAACCAGCCAGGGCGCGATGCGTGCAGCAACCACGCTCGGTGGTGGCAGCGCCGGCGCAGGTAGCGCCCTTCCGGCTGGCGATCCTGGTGGTTTGGGTAGCGCCGCCTCGCCCGCAGGCGGCGCGCTGCACGGCGCGCCCCTGCCGGTCGCAGCCAAAGCACCAGCCTGGGCCATGCAGCTGCGTGGCCAGCAGCGCCGCCAGGCACAGCTTTCCGCCTTCAGTCAGGCGCTGCGTGGCGGCGATGCCGCGGCACAGGGAGCGGCGCCCGATCTTGGCTCAGGTGCGCCATGATCTTCCGTCGCCCTTTGGTGCGCTATGGCACCACGCCGGAGCCGGAGACAGCGTTTCAAAAGGCGGGCCAGCTCTGGGATGAGCGCATCGGCACGGCGCGCCAGCAGGCCCATAACTGGCGGCTGATCGCGTTTGGATC
>JAKAVI010000239.1 GCA_021817355.1 Pseudomonadota bacterium
CTGACCATCATCGTTCCGCGTCACCCTGAACGCGGCGCCGAGCTTCTGTCACAAAGCGGATCGAGGCCCACCGCACGCCGGGCCGCGGGCGAATTACCAGGCTCAGGTACCGCGATCTACCTGGCAGATACCATGGGCGAGCTGGGACTGTTTTACCGTGTGGCACGCCTCGCATTCGTAGGTGGCAGCCTTGTGCCACATGGTGGACAAAACCCGCTGGAGCCGGCGCGACTGGGCTGTCCGGTTCTTGCCGGCCCGTTTACCGAGAACTTCGCCGATACCTATCGGACCATCTTTGCCATGCAGGAACTGGGCCGGGTCGAAGACGCAGATGCAATCTGCGTCCTCGCCGCACCATTTTTGGCGGATGCGGATTATGCCGCAAAAGTCGGAGCCAGCGCCGAGGCTGCGGCCCGCAGCCTGGCTGGCGCGGTCGCACTGACGGCGCAGGCCATAGATAACGCATTGCACGAGGCAGGGATCGATGCGCGCGCCTGAATTCTGGACCCGCAAGGATGGCTGCGGTTGCTTCCTGGGGGCCCTGCTTGCACCCTTAGGTTGGACCTATGGCGCAAGCATCGCGTTCAAGGCCGCCCGCGCCCGCCCCTATCGCGCCAATGCGCTCGTCATCTGCGTCGGCAATCTGAGCGTTGGTGGCACCGGCAAAACACCGCTCGCCATCATCATCGCCCGCAGGCTGCAACAAGACGGCTATCACCCCGTATTTCTGAGCCGGGGCTATGGCGGCAGGCAACGTGGACCGTTGCTCGTTGACACCAAATCCATGAGCGCCGCGGAGGTAGGTGACGAACCCCTGTTGCTCGCACGTCACGGCGCAGTCATCGTCGCCCGCAACAGGCGCGCCGGCGCCATGCTTGCTGAGCAAATGAAGTTTGACGCAATTGTAATGGATGACGGCCACCAGAACTTTGCTCTCGACAAGGATCTGTCGTTGGTGGTGATCGACGGCGAGCAAGGTTTTGGTAATGGCCGGCTGGTGCCCGCAGGTCCCCTGCGGGAGCCTCTGGCGCAGGGCCTCGGGCGCGCGGATGCGGTAGTGGTCGTCGGCGGTTCGGTCCCGGACCTCGGTGACTTTCGTGGGCAGGTATTTCGCAGCACGCTCGTTGCCGACTGTGAGGCCTGGCGCGCCAAGCGGGTGGTGGCCTTCGCCGGCATCGGTCGGCCCGAAAAATTTTTCGCAACCGCGCGAGCCTGTGGTGTCGAGCTCGCCGCATGCGTTGCCTTCCCCGACCATCATCCTTACACCACCCTTGAGCTCTCCGGGCTGGCCCGCACTGCCAGGGAGCGTGATGCAGTTTTGCTCACGACCGAAAAGGACTATGTGCGCCTCATGCCCGAACAGCGTAACGGGATTGGCATATTTACGATCGAAATGCAGCTTGTGGACGTGCAACCACTGCAGCATCTGATCACCAGCGCGCGGACGCGGCCATGACGGAACCAGCGCGCGGGGACCAGCTGTCCGTCTACTGGCGCGTGCGCTACCGGGCCGAGGCGGCCATCTTCCTTGCCTTTATGGCCGCATTCAAATTGCTGCCGGTCGACCTGGCCTCCGCTCTTGGCGGCTTTATCGGCCGCCATCTGCTGGCACACACACCCATTGACCTGCGTGCACGGCGCAATCTTGAAGCCGCCTTTCCCGACCGGTCAGCGCGGGAGCTGGGCACGATCCGCAAGGAGATGTGGGACAACCTTGGTCGTACCATCGCCGAATACCCGCATCTGGCTGCCTTCCGCATGCGTGGTGACCATCCCCGGATCTTGGTCGACGGTCTTGAACATGTGCGCGCCGCGCAGCAGACCGGAAAGGGAATCATCTTCCTGTCCGGACATTTTGCCAATTGGGAGATCCTGCCCATTACCGCCGCCGATTATGGCCTTGAGGGTGGCAGTGTATACCGGCCGGTCAACAATCCCTACGTTGACGCCTGGACCGTCGCGCAGCGCACCCAGAACGGACCCAAGCATGTGATTTCGAAGGGCGCGAAGGGAACACGACGCATTTTTTCGCTGTTGAGACAGGCCAAAGCGATTTTCATGCTGGTCGACCAGAAGACCAACGAGGGTATTCCGGCGCAGTTTTTCGGGCGCATGGCGATGACGACACCCGCACCTGCGGTTCTGGCGCTCAAGCTTGGAGCAATTCTCCTGCCTACGACCAATGAGCGCCTGAAGGGCGCCCGCTTCAAGGTTACCGTTCACCCACCCATCATTGCGGCCGCGAGCGATGATCATGCTCGCGATGTCCTTAACCTCACCCAACAGATCAACGACGTCATCGAGGCTGTGATCCGCAAGCGGCCCTCGCAATGGCTGTGGATCCACCGACGGTGGCCCAAATCCGGCGACCGCCCACGATCGCGCCGCGGAAAGGCCGCTCAGGTTCTCGGCGGCAGCGGTGTCGGCGTCGACAGGGAGGGGTCAAGCTTGACCTGAAACCAGTTCAGTCCCCAGTGCAGATTAGGCCCGGTCGCCCGTCCGGTCGCACCGATGGTGCCGATCGTCTGTCCGCGGCGGACGTGCTGACCGAGCTTCACCTCGAGGCGGCTCTGATGCACATAGCAGGTTGACACCCCCTGGCCGTGATCAAGCAGCGTAAGATTGCCGTCGAGGACATAGTTCGCACCGATGAGTGACACCACACCGTCTGCGGGGGCACGTATGGGCGTGCCGGCTGGAGCGGCAATATCGATCCCCAGATGCGGAGCGCGTGGCTTGCCATCCAAAACGCGCTGACTGCCATATACCGACGTAACAATGCCCGCGACCGGCCAATCAAGCCCTCCCGCATACCAAACCGCATCTGTTGTCCGCGTGCGGGCATCGGCGATTGCAAGCGCTTCTTCGTGAATGCGCTCCAGGACTTGCGGCGGAGGCGACACTTCCTTTTCGGGCAATCCGTTGATCCGCTGCACCTCATAGATACGGGCCATCACATCCACATGCCTGTGCGCTACGCGCCCGCCCATCCGGGCCTCTACACGGGCTGATGCGGTACGGTCATAGGCGATGCCAAAGGTGAACAGGCCATCGGCCCCGACCTCAACCGGGGCTCCGTCGACGGTGATA
>JAKAVI010000441.1 GCA_021817355.1 Pseudomonadota bacterium
GTCCATGGCGATGCCGAGGAGAGGATCCACACCAATGTCAAAGAGCCGGATAATGGCAAAAACCACTCCGACCGTGGCCAGGGGCAGGCCAAGCGCGCTAGTGTAGTAATTGGGAAGATAGACCGCCAGGGTGATCACAAAGGCGCCAGTAGGAAATGATGCCAGCGAAAATGCCACCAGCGAGCGCGGTGCCGCGGACGTCTTTTTTGCCCCTATTTCGGCCTTCGCCATAATCCCCCCAAATTGGTTGCGCTGCCCATTGCTCGAGCTTTGCCTTTGAGCCAGCCGAGCCTAGCGGCAACCAAAGCCTGGCGGAAATAAATTAATCGGCAGCGTGCCGACATTGGGAGCTCTGCCCAAGACATCTTCCTGCAGGCAAAGACGGATATCCAAGGCAGACACAGCAATTCAGCAAACCCCACCCTCTTAACGTCACGCAAGTGACAGGGTGACTTTTAGATGGGAATGCCTCGCCGCCAGAGCCTCGCGGACAGAAGGGACCGGACCTGTGGCCGAGCGGAAGCCTTGGGGCTTAGTTCGGATCACCGCGCCCGGTGATCTCAGACCACAAAGCATCCGCGCCCAGGGCAGCAACCCTGCCGCCCAACTCTTCGGCCCAGAGGCGTTCATTGCCGAATTCCCCCGACCAGGCAGTCAGACGGCGGGTCAGTTGATGCAGTCCCAGCTCGGCGGTAAAGCCGATCGCCCCGTGCACCTGATGGGCAGTGGCAACTCCGATGCTCGCCGCACTGTTGGCTCTCAGCTTGGCACACGCGACCTCAAAGCGGCCATCTCCCCCGTCGAGGGCGAGGGCGGCGGCGGCGGCGGCGCAATTCACCGCGGCCGCTTCTTCGGCAAAGACCGCAAGCGTCTGCTGTACTGCCTGGAACTTACCGATGGGTTTGCCGAACTGCAGACGAGAATTGGCGTAGTCGATCGAGCGGGCGAGCGCACCATCCAACGCGCCGGCAATGAGGCAACTGCGGCTGAAGGCCCCCAGCATCATGATTTCGCCGGCTGCATGGGCAACCAAGACGGGTGCGTTGTGGAAGACGAGTGTGGTACGCGGCTCGGCTGCAGGATTGCGCGCCGCCTTGCAGTGCGCGGCTGCGCTTACGGCGACCAGGATAAGCTGCTCCCCCACTTCGGCGAGAACCATTTCTGCGTTCTCGCCCCAGGGCACGGCATGCAGTGTTCCTGTAAACTGGCTGCCCTGAAGCCTGCCCTCGGCGCTGGGGGCAAGCGTGAGCAAACCCTGCGGGAGCGTGAAGCCGGCTTGGTGCACCAGATGGCTCGCCACGACGGCTTCGGCGAGCGGCGCGGCCAGTCCATGGAGGCCGCACAGACGCAGGACCGCAGCCACATCCGCAAAGCTGCCACCAAAGCCGCCAATGGCCTCAGGCACAAGCAGGCTCCTAAATCCGGTCTCATCCAATTGCCGCCAGAGCGCAGCAAAATCCTGAGTAGGGCCCTGGGCCAGATCCCGGAACAGTCGGTCCGCGGTTTCACAAAGAAGCTGTCGCGTCTCAGTTGTCATCGAAGGCCAAGCCCCCGTGCAATGATGCCGCGCAGGATCTCCCGCGTCCCGCCCCGCAGCGAAAACGACGGTGAGATCTGCAGCAGAAGCGCAAGCACAGCCAGAAACTCGCTTTCATCGGACAGGTCAGCAAGGCCGCCGATCCCCGCCAGGATGCGCCGGGGCAAACTCTGCTCGAAACTGTTGCCCAGATCCTTGACGACTGCGGCCTCCAGCATCGGATCCTGACCAGCTGCCAGCTTGGCCGCTGTCGAACGTGACATCTGGCGCAAGGTCCAGAGTTCGGCGGTGAACTGGCCGATCAGCGCCCGCGTTGAGGCATCCGGCAAAGGTCCCGCCTGCCGGATGAATTCGACAAGGAGCGCATAACTCGACAGATAGCGCTCCGGGCCACTGCGCTCGAGCGACAATTCCGCGGTGACCTGCGCCCAGCCCTGCCCTTCGCCACCGAGGCGCATGCTGTCGGGCACGAGCACATCGTCAAAAAACACTTCGTTGAAATGATGCGCACCGACCAGATCAAGAATCGGACGTACCGTGATACCCGGGCTCGACATGTCGATGAGGAACTGGGTGAGACCGCCATGGCGCTCGGAACCCTCGCCGGTGCGGATGAGAGCAATCATGTATTGGGCGTAATGGGCGCCGCTCGTCCACACCTTCTGGCCATTGATGCGCCAGCCTTCCGGGGTGCGGACCCCCTGGGTGCGGACCGACGCAAGATCCGAACCCGTGCCCGGCTCGCTCATGCCAATACAGAAATAGGTTTCACCGCGCGCAATCCCGGGCACGATGGCCTGACGCAGCTCTTCGCTGCCATAGCGCAGCAGGAGGGGGCCGCTCTGGCGGTCGGCCACCCAGTGCATTGCCACCGGAGCGCCCGCCGCGAGCAGCTCTTCCAGCACGGTATAACGCTCAAGCGGATGACGTTCATGGCCGCCATAGCGCTTGGGCCAGACCATGCCGATATAGCCAGCCTCTCCCATCGCCCGGCTGAATTTGGCATCCGCCACCGACCAGCAATTGGCCCGGCTGGCAGCGTGGGTTCTCGGCATATGCGCGGCAATAAAGGCACGCACCTCCTGGCGCAGCGCCTGAATGCTACCGGGAGGCTCGAAGGGAAAAATCGAAAAGCTCTGCATGGGAACATCATCGAAGCATAGCTGGGCCCGGCCAGCAAGAAGAAGGACACGCTGGCGGCGACGGCCTTGCTCCCGAACCGCAGCAGCGAGGCGATCACGCGGCGGCGGTTGCGAGGTCACGGACACTAGCGCAAGCAGAAAGCTCAACCCCTGGCGCCGGCGTGGCAGCTCCAACAGCCATAGCGGCGCGTCTGCGCAGGCCCGCACATCCGGTGTGACCGAAGGCTTTGCCGTTCACCCCACCGCTCAAACTGGAGTAACAGGTGGTACCCTGCACCGGAGCCTTTGCCCCTGGCCAGGATGAGCACATCCTGCCGCGATACTTAACATTTCAAAACCAGGAGGATCATGGCAGAGTGCCGGCGCGCGTTGGGTGATGGGGCCATACGTGACAATCCTGCAG
>JAKAVI010000439.1 GCA_021817355.1 Pseudomonadota bacterium
GGAAAAGCGACCATCCTTGATCCACAATGGCAGGGTTGAGCCCGGCCTTCTGCCTGACGCGCCGCCCCGGCGCATCGGCAGTGCCTTTGGCCGAGGCCGGCATATTTCGTACCTGCAGGGCCTCCACAACGACCAGGCCGTGGCTCTTGGCGATGCTCGTGCTTTGCTTGTGGAGGAAGTCCTTTCGGGCGTCTGCTACCTTTGTTATCGGTAGCGCTCTTGCCCGTACCATCCTGCGTATCGGCCGCTTTCTGCCGCAAAATCCACGCTGGCTTTTGATCCATGGCCGTATTGCCGAGGTCGAGCGCAGTGTCTGTGCCATCGAAGCTGCTGCAGGAGAAAGTCTCATTCCTGAGGCCAGAGCAGGCCTGAGCAAAATCCGTCTGCGCGTTTCACCGCGTCTTCGTCCGCTCGATGTGACGCGCATCTTGCTGACGCGTTCGCGCGCGCAGGTGGTGCTCTGCCTGACACTGATGGAAAGCCAGCCCTTCTTCTACAACGCGACTTTCTTTACCTACGAACTCATGTCCACCCACGTCTATCCTGTTGAGCCCGCAGTGTGGGCTGGTATCTGTGGCCGTTTGCGTTCGGTAATGTCGTCGGCCCCCGTCTCCTCGACCACTTCTATGACCCGCTATAGCCCGCAAGTCCCGGCCTTCAGGCCGGGGTAGGTGCGTCCTGGGCGATGCGCTAGCGAGCCGTGTGGGTGATGGCTTTCTTGCGCTCAATGCGGCGTCCGCTGCTGTTCGATGTATTGTCTAATCATGCTGATCGGTGCGCCGCTGTCGTTGCCGGAGCCCTGGTCTGGGCGCTGCGCCCACGGTGTCTGTCGCTGTCACCGCTCCGGCGCGTCAGGGCCCTTAAAAACCGCTGGCCCCAGCTGTTGATGTCACTGTCCTTCAGGCTCGCATAGAGCGCGCGCTGGCGCGCCACACGCTCTGCGTGCGGCAGTGCCAGCGCCCGGGCAATGGCGCTGCCGACCGATTCTGGATCATAGGGATTGACGAGGAGCGCGCCGTCGAGTTCCGCCGCCGCACCGGCAAAGCGCGAGAGGATGAGAACGCCAGGGTTGTCCGGATCCTGGGCGGCGACGTATTCCTTGGCCACCAGATTCATGCCGTCGCGCAGCGGGGTGACAAGACCAACTCGCGCGGCGCGATAAAGGCCGGCAAGCGCATTGCGGCTATAAGGCTGATGGGTGTAGCGCACCGGCGTCCAGGAGACGTCGCCAAAACTGGAATTGATATGGCCGGCCTTGGTGTTGATTTGGGTCTGGATCTCGGCATATTCAGGGATGCTGGAGCGGCTCTTGGGAGTGATCTGCAGATAGGTGACCTTGCCGCGCCACTGCGGATTGCTCGCAAGAAAATACTGATAGGCATCGAGGCGCTGGGCAAGGCCCTTGGAATAGTCCAGGCGGTCAACGCCGATGACGATCTCACCCGGAACGCTTTTGAGCACGCGCTTGAGAAAATTGGAGTCCTGCGCCCGCGCCGCCATGCGCGCAAATTCCTCGGTCTCGATGCCGACCGCAAAGACACCGATGCGCATTTTGCCAATGCCGATGCTATTGCGCCCGCTCCTGGGAATGCGCGCCGGAATACCAATCTCGCTCGCCAGGTAGCGGGCAAAATTGGCGCAGTCGAGCTGGGTCTGGAAGCCGACCAGATCATAATCGCACAGGGCTGGAAGCAGCCGCTCGTGATTGGGCATTGCCGTCAGGATCTCCGGCGGCGGGAGCGGGATATGCAGAAAGAAACCGATGCGGTTGTGGTGGCCGCGGGCCCTGAGGGCCCGCGCCAGAGGAATGAGATGATAGTCGTGAACCCAGACGACATCGTCGGGCTCCAGGACCTTGGTGATCTCATCGGCGAAGTGCTCGTTCACGCGCAGATAGCCGCTGAGGTCGCGACGCGTGAACTCGGCAAGGTCAAGCCGATAATGCAGGATCGGCCACAGCACCTGGTTGGCAAAGCCGCTGTAATATTCCTTGTAATCCTCGTCGGAAAGATCGCTGACGATGTAGGTCATGCTTCCGCGTGGTATCGTGCGGGTCTGACATTCTTCCTGCGCCCTGATCTCGCCGCTCCAGCCCAGCCATACCGAGCTGTGGCTGGAGAAAGTGTTGCGCAGCGCAACTTCAAGACCGCCGGCCTGGATGCCGCGCTTTTGATCTGGAACCGCGACCCGATTGGAGATGATGAAGACGCGGCCCATGTTGGTCCTTCCTGGCACGGTTGTGCCGCATGAGCGAGCAAAACTCCCACGATGACGGCTCCTCAGTGAAGAAAATGTTGGGATCTGGCAAGAGTTCCAGATCTGACGCACTGAACGCAGGGGCGGCTGCGGTGCGGGTCCTGTGCCTGCCCGACAGGCCGATTTTGAACAGCAAAGGCCTCCTTCGCTGTCAGCTGTGTCCGCTGTTGCCCCTGGTGTTTGCTCCTCAGGCACGCGCCATAACACGGCGTGTGTCGTCATCGTCCGGCGCACAGGCAGAAGGGCTCATAATCCCGCCAGATGGGCAAGCCAGTGGCGCACCTCTTCGGGCGTATTGACACGATAGCTCGCGCCCTTCAGCGCGCGTCCGACCGCAATGCCAATGCCGGAAAATTCCGGCAGCACCGCGAGGCAGTCTTCATCGGTCCGGTCATCGCCAAGAAACACCGGCCGACGGCCCCGAAAGGGGGGATAACCCAGCAGCCGGCGCACTGCTTCGCCCTTGTTGACCCCTGAGGTGCGGATTTCGAGGATGGCCTTGCCCTTCAAAAGCTCAAAGCCTGGCGGCAACGTCTTCATCCGGTCCTCGAGCTCCTTCACCAGCGCTCCTTCGAGGGCTTCATGGCCGCGGTAATGAAAGGCGAGCGAATAATGCTTGTCTTCGATGCGCACCGCGTGAAATCTGCGGTCCAGTTGTGCGAAGGCCGCGCGCAGTTCGGCAGGAAGGGGCGGGGCCTCGAAGGCCAGCGCCTCGCTCGCAGGCTGGGCCCGCAATTGCGCCCCATGGGTGCCCGATGCCGGCAAACGCAAGGGCGCAAAAAGACTGTCGAGACTGGCCAAGGGACGGCCGCTGACGAGGGCTGTGGCCCCCGCGGAGCGGTCCCAGAGCACATGCAGCGCCAGGCGCAGGCTCGCTGGCACCACCACATCATCAGGGTTTTGCGCAATATCGATCAGCGTGCCGTCGACATCAAAAAACAGCGCGTCGTGCTTCAGATCGAGGCTGGGAAATCCAGGCTGCACGGATTACCTCTCAGCACTCTGGCGCCACAGAAAGCCTCCGCCTTCAAGGCCGGCATCATTGGTCACAAGGGTGACATTTGCGGGTAGCTTGAGGCTGATCTTGTGCGCATTGCCGCCACCAATATAGAGCCTGTCATAGTTTAGCAGCGATGACAGGATGACGATGACCTTCGCCACGCGCCGGTTCCAGGCTTTTTTGCCGCTGCGCTTTAGCGCGTCTTCGCCAACATAGTCATTATAGGTCTTGGACTTGTGGACTGGGTGATGGGCCAACTCCATGTGCGGCATCAGCTCGCCATTGCGGAAGAGTGCGGTGCCCGCGCCCGTGCCGAGGGTCAGCACGAGTTCAAGACCGCTGCCGGAAATCGCCGCCATGCCCTGCATTTCGGCGTCATTGATGAGGCGCGCCGGCTTGTGGCCAAGAGCGTCACTGAGGGCGCGTGCGAGCGCAAAGTCATGCCAGAGCTCGGTGCCAAAATGGGGTGCGGTCAGCACCCGGCCATCGCGCACCACCCCCGGAAAACCGATGGCAATGCGGCCATAGCCCTTGAGCGGACGCACCAGACCGACAAGGGCACTCAAAAGGACCGGCGGCGGGCAGGGATAAGGCGTGGATATGCGCTTGCGCGCGCTCAGCAACTTGCCATCGAAGCTGACTAGCGCCGCCTTAAGACCGGTGCCGCCGATGTCAATGGCAAGAACTGGTCGCGGAACGGATGGGCGTTTTTTGTTCATGGCTTTGTCCTTGTTGCAGGAGGTCGTTTGGCACGCGGCAATTCCAATCCCCCTGACTTCGGCTTGCGCGCACGCGCCAGCATCAGCGCATAGGCGGAATTTACCAGGGCGACGTGGCTGAAGGCCTGCGGAAAATTACCCAGCATGCGCTTGGCGCGCGGATCATATTCCTCGGCCAGAAGGCCCACGTCATTGCAGAGCCCGATCAGCCGCTCGAACAATTTCTTGCCCTCTTTCATTCGGCCAAGCAGCAGGTAATTGTCGACCAGCCAGAAGCTGCAGGCCAGAAACGCTCCTTCGCCCTTTGCCAGTCCGTCGATGCCACTGTCGGTGCGATAGCGCAGCACCAAGCCATCGTGCAGCAGGGTCTCCTCGATGCGGGTGACGGTACGTTGCAGGCGTTGATCGCTGGGCGGCAGGAAGCCAACGAGGGCAAGCTGCAGGAGGCTGGCATCGACCTCTTCACTGCCGTAGTGCTGCGTGAAATGACCATGCTTCACGCCCCGGGCACAGATCTCGGCGTGAATCTCGGCGGCAATGCTGCGCCAGTGCTTGCGCGCCGCCTTGCTGAAGTTTCCGGTCTCCCCGCGTCCGGCGCGATCAAATGCCACCCACGCCATCGCCTTGGAATGGACAAAGTGCCGACGATCGCCGCGGATTTCCCAGATGCCGTCATCGGGCTGGCGCCAGATCTTTTCCAGATGGGCAAGATAGACCTCCTGCAGCGCGTCTCTGCGCCGTGGCGAGGACAGGCCGCCGCGACGGGCCTGGGTAAAGACGTCGGCAAGTTCGCCATAGATGTCGAGCTGCAGCTGATGGGCTGCCGCATTGCCAATGCGCACCGGCGCCGAGCTCTCATAACCATGGAGCCAGGGGACCGTCCACTCCTCCAGCCTGCGCTCGCCGCCAACCCCATACATGATCTGCATCTGCTGGGGACTGCCGGCGATCGCCCGCAGCAGCCATTGCTGCCAGCGATCGGCCTCATCGCGATAGCCGGCATTGAGAAAGGCCAGGAGGGTGAAGGCAGCATCACGCAGCCAGCAATAACGGTAGTCCCAGTTGCGGGCGCCGCCGATCTGTTCGGGCAGCGAGGTCGAAAGAGCCGCAACAATGCCTCCGGTGGGCTGAAACGAGAGCGCCTTCAGCGTCATCAGCGCGCGCCGGACCAGATCGTCATGCTTGCCATCGATGGTGCAGCGCGACGACCATTCGCGCCAGTACCCCATTGTGGCGGTCAGCGTTTCCATGATGTCGAGCGGCGGCGGCGGGGGCAGATGGGAGGGACCATGGGTCAGAACGAAGGGAACGGTCTGGCCTTCGCGCACCAGGAATTCGGCGCGCGAGTGCAGATCCTCGCCCTTCAGCGTGACCTGTGTGCGCAGACAGAGCTGTTCGGGTCCGGCGACGATGCGCAGCGTCTGGTCATCAAGGCGGTTGACCCAGGGAATGCTGCGACCATAGTCAAAGCGCACCGCAAGGAGCGTCCGCATGCTAACCTTGCCCTTGCACCCCTTGACCAGGCGCACGATGCTGGTGTGGGAAGCGTGGATGGGCATGAAGTCGACGACCTCAACGGTGCCATCGCTTGTTTCGTGGGTCGTCTCAAGCACCATGCTGCCGGGGTGATAACGCCGCGTCGTCTTGGCCTCACCGCGCGGGCCGATCAGCCAGCGCCCATTGGCGGGGCTGCCCAGAAGGCTGGCAAAACACGCCGGACCATCAAAGCGTGAGGGGCAGAACCAGTCGATGGAACCTGTGCGGTCGATCAGGCAGCCGGTGCGCAGATCGCCAATCATTGCGTAATCTTCAATTTTTCCGGCCATCATTCCTCTTGGGCTGAATGTTGCCGGCACAGGGTCGATCCAAAAACCAGACGAGCTCGCCGTTACTTCTCACCCGCGCCGCCGGCAGGCGCATGTCGCAAGCGAAAACCTTCTCCACGATCGGCTGCTTGCTGGCGCCGGTGGCAACAAAACTCACGGCCCGCGCTGAAGCCAGGGCCAGATAGGTGAGCGTGAGGCGCATCTGGGGCCGGCCATGGCGTACCGGCGCAACCAAGCGCGCGCGCTCATCAAGACCCTCGGTGCCGGCGATCAAGGATGCGGTATGACCATCTTCGCCAATGCCAAGCAGCACGACGTCGAAGAGAGCTGCGTCGCTGCGCGACCCAAGAGGATCATGCTGTGCCCGCAGCAGCTCCTCATAGGCGCGCGCGCAGGTCTCGATCGGTCCTTCTGTGGGCATGGGATGGATCTGCGCCGCGGGGATGGGCACGTGGCGCAGCCAGAGCGCATGGGCCTCTTTGAAATTGCTGTCGGCGGCGGTGTGGGGCACAAAGCGCTCATCACCCCAGAAGACCTCAAAGCGTGACCAGTCGATACGGCTATCATATCTGCCACTGCCGAGCAGGCGGTAGAGCGGCCGCGGCGTGGCGCCGCCGCACAGGGCGATGAAAAAGCGTCCTTCTTGCATCGCAAGACGGGTGATCAGCCAGTCCACATAGAGCACGGCGAGTTGCTCGGGATCTTCGGCGACCACGATGGCGGAGGGAGTTGTGGCACCGGCGCTCATGATGCGCCCCCTAGCTGTGGGTTGAGGGCAGGATCGATCGCCACTGCCGGCCATCGCGGCGCAGCAGCTCATCGGCAGCCTTAGGACCATCGCTTCCCGCGGCATAATTGGGAAAGCCCGCCGCGGCCTGCGTCTTCCAGGCATCGAGGAGCGGCTGTACCACGGCCCACGCCGCCTCGATCTGATCAGCACGCTGAAACAGCGTGCCATCGCCGATGAAGCAGTCATAGAGCAGTGTTTCGTAGCCTACGGCGGGCGCCTGATTGAACCAGTCGGAATATTTGAAGTTCATCGACACATCATCGAGCACGAGATAGGGCCCGGGCCGCTTGGCGTTGAAGTGCAGACGGATGGCTTCATCAGGCTGGATCTCAAGCACCAGCCAGTCGGCCTCGATGGCCTTGTCATGGGTTTCTTCAAACAGCGCGAACGGCGCGTGCTTGAAGCGGATGGCGATCTCGGTGTAGCGCCGCGGCAGGCGCTTGCCGGTGCGCAGATAAAAGGGTACGCCCGCCCAGCGCCAATTGTCGATGGCAAGCTTGAGCGCAACAAAGGTCTCCACCCCCGAGCCCGCTGCCACATCCGGCTCGCGGCGATAGGCGGGCACCGCATTGCCGGCGATGTGTCCTGCGTCATACTGGCCCCGCACCGCACAGTCCGGCAGGATGGGGCGGGCCGAACGGAAAACCTCGGCCTTCTTGGCTCTGACCGATTCGGCACTGAACGATACCGGCGGCTCCATCGCCGTCATCGCCACCAGCTGGAAGAGATGGTTGGGCACCATGTCACGCAGGGCGCCGGTCTTTTCATAGAAGGCACCGCGGTGCGCGATGCCGATGTCCTCGGCGACGGTGATCTGTACATGATCGATGCGGTCACGGTTCCAGATCGGTTCAAACAGACCATTGGCAAAGCGTACCGCCATGATGTTCTGGACCGTTTCCTTGCCGAGAAAATGGTCGATGCGGTAGATCTGCTCTTCCTTGAGCGAGTTGAGGATCTGGGCGTTCAGCGCCTTGGCCGAGGCCAGGTCGTGACCAAACGGCTTTTCGATGACGACGCGCTGCCAGCCGCGCCCTTGGCGCGCCAGGCCATGCTTGCCCAGCCGGTCGACGATGGGACCAAAAAAGCGGTCGGGCACGGCGAGATAGAAAAGCACATTGCCGCCGAGCTGTTCGCGTCCGTCGAGTTCAGAGAGCTTTTGCGCCAGCGTCTCGTAAAGCGCGTCGGTGAGAAAATCGCCCTCCACATAATGCATGGCGTGGCTCAGTTTCTGCCAGACATCGGCGCGGATGGTCTTGGCAGCAAATTCCGAACGCCCCGAGCTGATCATTGTCTCGATGAAATCGTGCAGCTGACATTGCCAGCCGGCGCTGTCCATCGCCTCCCGGTCAGCGCCGACAAGGGCGAAATTTTCCGGCAGAAGACCCTGGTCGGCGAGGTTGTAGAGCGCCGGTACCACCAGACGCTTGGTCAGATCGCCGCTGCCACCAAAAATCACCATGGCACAGGCCGGCGCCGGCTGCGGGCCGGGACGGGGGGATTTGTCTGACATCAGGCCTTGCCTCCCTGCTTCGGCTCGACATGGCCACCGAACTTCTTGCGCATGGCACTGAGCAGCTTGTCGCCGAAGGGATGGGTCATCCGGCTTCGGAAGCGGGCATAAAGGGCAGCACTGAGAACATCGGCAGGAACCGCTTCTTCGATCGCCGCCTCGATGGTCCAGCGGCCTTCACCGGAATCGGCAACATCGCCTTCAAAGCCCGAGAGGACAGGGTCTTCGGCCAAGGCCATCGCGGACAGATCGAGCAGCCAGGAGGAGATCACGCTGCCGCGCCGCCACACCTCTGCGATATCGGCAAGATCGAGCTCGAAGCGCGCCTCGGCAGGCAGCTCGCTGCCAGCCTTGCCGCGCAGAATGTCGAAACCTTCAGCATAGGCCTGCATCAGTCCGTATTCGATGCCGTTATGCACCATCTTCACAAAATGCCCGGCGCCCGCAGGTCCGGCGTGGATGTAGCCCATCTCGGCACGCGGATCGCGTCCCTCACGCTTGGGTGTGCGGGCGATGTCGCCGCGTCCCGGGGCCAGCGCCACAAAGACCGGATCGAGCCTTGCGACCGCCTCCTTGGGACCGCCGATCATCATGCAATAGCCGCGCTCAAGTCCCCATACCCCGCCGGAGGTGCCGACATCGATGTAGTGAATGGATCTGGCAGCAAGCGCCTTGGCTCTGCGGATATCGTCCTTGTAGAAGCTGTTGCCGCCATCGATGATGACATCTTTGGGGGCAAGCAGATCGGCAAGCGCATCGATGGTGGACTGCGTGGGCTCACCGGCCGGCAGCATCACCCAGATGGCGCGTGGCGGCGCCAGGAGGGACACCACCTCCTTGAGGCTGTGGGCGCCACGGGCAGCGGTGTCGGCAAGGCCGCGCACCGCTGCCTCATCGCGATCGAAGACCACCACGCTGTGGCCATGCTTCAAAAGGCGGCGGGCAATGTTGCCCCCCATACGTCCCAGTCCAACGATCGCAATCTCCATGCCTCACCTCAGGTCAAAGCAGCGTCGAGCACCTCGCACAAATGCGACAGGCCCGAAGCCACGTCTTTCAGATGGATCCGTAAAGCGCGCCGACCGCGCTCATTTAGAACGGCAAAATCGCCCAGCGCCTGCGCACGTTCGACCATGCCAAAGCTGATCTTGCGTCCGGGAATCTCGAGGTCCTCAGCCGGCTCGCCGGTGATTTCCAGAAACACGCCACTGTCCGGTCCGCCTTTGTAGGCCTGGCCGGTGGAATGCAGGAAACGCGGTCCGAAACCGACACAGGTTGCAACCTTCTTGGTATCGCGCAAGCGCGTACGCATGCGCGTCAGTTCCTCTTCAAAGGCATCGCAATGCTCGATGAAGGCCAGCAGCGCCGCATAGTCACCCTCCTTCAGCCGGGCAAAATGGGCGCGCAGATATCCCCCCAGATCCTCGTGGTGGCCGATCGCCTCGGCATTGGCGCTGTCGGCATAAAGCGTAAAGCCGCGCTGCTCAAAAATGGGCGCTGACTGGGGCAGGGCGCCGGTCTTCTGGAAGGCATCGGTCAGTTCGCGCGCCTTGAGCTTGGCCGCTTCGACGTCGGGCTGGTTGAAGGGATTGATGCCGATGATCGACCCGGCAATGGCGATCGCCACCTCCCACATGAAGAAGAGCTGGCCCAGCTGATAGGAATCCTCGGCCACAACCTGCAGGACGGGGTGACCGGCCTCTTCGAGCGCGGCCAGGTCGACGCCGTGATCGACGCCAGCCAGGCGCACGAGGACAAAGACGCGGTCATTGCCATAGGCGGACGGCTCGCCCGCGCTCTCACGGTCGACGGGAATGAGGCCTTTGCCCTGTTTGCCGGTGGATTCTGCGATCAGCTGCTCGAGCCAGGCGCCCAAAGTGTGCAGGCCCTCACTGGCGAGAATCGTTACCTTGTCGCGGCCGAATTTGGTCGCAAGCGTGCCCAGAAGAATGCCAAGTCGCACGCCCGGATTGGCATAGGCCGGCACCAGGGGGCCGCAGCCGGCGACCATGTGCTCTGTCTCATCGAGGAAGCGTTCGAGATCGAGTCCCATCGCGGTGCCAGGCACCAGACCGAATTTGGAGAGCACCGAGAAGCGGCCACCGATCTCAGGATCACCGAGAAAGATGTGTCCGAAATTCTCGGCGCGTGCCTCGCGCTCGAGCGCTGAACCAGGATCGGTAATGGCGATGAAGGCATCGCCGGCCGCGGCAGCACCACGCGCCCTTACCGCCCGGTCCCAGAAATAATCTTTGAGTATGGAAGGCTCGAGCGTGTTGCCGGATTTGGAGGCCACGATGAAACGCGTCGCTTGCGGCACGATCTGCTTTTCGATCTCGCGGATCTGATCAGGGTCGGTGGAATCAAGAACATGCAGGCGCGGCCAGCCCTGGCGCTGGCCAAAGCTCTCGGCAAGAACGGCTGCACCAAGGCTGGAGCCGCCCATGCCAAGGAGCACGACATGGGACAGACGCGCCCGGTCGATCTCGTCGCGGAAAGCCAGCAGGGCCTTCAGATTGGCCCGTTCGCGTGCAGCGATGTCAAGCCAGCCGAGCCATTTGGCCTCATCGCCATTGGTCCACAAGGCACTGTCGCGTTGCCACAAGCGGCGGCTGGCGCCCCAGCGCGTCCAGTTGGCAAGAGCAAGCTCGATATCGTCCTTGGTCTTGCCCAGATGCTCGCTGACGCGTACGAGCGAGGCGTTGAGACATTTGACACGCTTGGCGGCGAGCGCCGCATAAAGCCGGTCGGCAGCTTCGGCAAATTTTTCCACGCCTTCTTGGAGCAGTTCCTCTGTCACCCGCTCCAACGAAATCCCGCCTTCCTCAAGCTTCAGCAGCTGCTCGCGGGCTTCGTCGAGACCGCTTTCAAGTGTCGGCCTGGGCGTACCGTGGTCGGCAAACGCCTCCATGGTTTCCGGCGGGATGGTGTTGACAGTGTTGGGACCGATCAATGCGTCGACATAAAGCACATCCGAATAGGACTTGCTCTTGGTGCTGGTGGAGGCCCAGAGCAGGCGCTGCGGACGGGCACCGCGGGCCTTGAGGGCATCCCAGCGCGGACCTGAGAACACGTCCTTGTAGATGCTGTAGGCCACCTTGGCATTGGCGATCGCGATCTTGCCGCGCAACATGGCAAGACCGGCCAGCCGGCTACGTTCCTCCTTGCTTGCATCCTGCAGCTTCTTGTCGATGAGGCCATCGAGCTTGGCATCAATGCGGCTGATGAAGAAACTGGCCACCGAGGCAATGCGCGACAGGTCTTCGTCTTTTGGCCGCGCTTCAAGGCCGGCAATATAGGCGTTCGCGACCTCGCGATAGACCGCTGTCGAAAACAGCAATGTGATATTTACATTGATGGCCTCGCCGATCAGGCCTTCGATCGCCGGCAAGCCTGCGGGCGTTGCCGGCACCTTGATCATGAGATTGGGCCTCTTTACCGCCCGCCAGAGCTCGCGCGCCTCTGCCAGCGTCGCCGCCGTGTCGTTGGCGATGTAGGGAGAAACTTCAAGAGAAATGAAGCCATCCCTGGCCTCGCTTTGGGCGTAGACCGGGGCGAAGGCATCGGCAGCAAGGCAGATATCATGCACCGACAGCGCACGAAAGATCTCGCCCACATCGGCCCCCTGTTCGGCCAGCCGCTTGATGTCGGCGTCATATTCCTTGCCGCTGCCGATCGCCTTTTCGAAGATGGACGGATTGGAGGTCATGCCGGTAAGACCATCGGCGGCGATCTTCCGCGCCAGGTCTCCGCTTTCGATCATCTCCCGGGTTAAAAAATCGAGCCAAACCGATTGGCCGAACTCGGCGAGCGCCTTGAGCCTGCTCATGCTGCCATTCCCATCGTTAATACCCGGCTCCGGTGTTCCGGATGCCCGGGGCGACCTATCATGAACGGGCTGGTCCTGCCAGCGCCTGTCATCGTTCATGGGGCTGCCTTTTGCTGCATGAAGGGACATTTAGGTGAAGCCGGTCAGATTGGAAAGGCGGCCGGAAGCGGCACCGATCCTGAAAACGCACGATCTTGCAAGGAGTTCCCAGACGCGGTTGAATGACCAACATGTCACAAAAGGGACCGGTATGGACATTAACCTGTTTGCGCCAGAAAGTTTTCGGGCCGGTCATCCACATGGCCAATATCACTGGCTGCGCGACAATGCCCCAGTGTTCTGGCAACAGACGGCGCAGACGGAGGGGTACTGGGCACTGACGCGCTATCGCGATGTGTTCGCGGTCGATCGTGACTTTTCCACATTCTCGTCCGAACCCACGGTCATGATTGCTGATCCTGATCCGGCTGGTGACATGCTCTTTGGCGGACGCAAGATGATGCTGATGATGGATCCGCCGCAGCACACCGCCTTGCGCCGGCTCGTGCGCGCCACCTTCACCCGCGAGGCGGCGCTGGCGCGCGCACCGCGGCTCGATGAGCTGGCCCGCGAGATCCTCACCAAAGTCGCCCATCAGGGCGCATGTGATTTTGTGCAGGATATCGCAGGAGAAATGCCCTCTTATGTGATTGCCGAACTGATGGGATTGCCGCCCGAAGATGGGCGCGAACTCTATCGTCTGACCGAAATTCTGCACTCCGCATCGCCACCGGCAGAAACTGTGGCGGCGCTGAGCGCCATGTTCGATTACGGCCGCGAGGTCATCAAGCGCAAGCGCGCTCAGCCTGGTGATGACATCGCCTCGGCCCTGCTCAGCGCCGAGCTTGAGGGACGCAAGCTCGATGATGCCGAATTTCTGCTGTTCTTCCTCCTTCTGATCGATGCCGGCGGCGATACCACACGCAACCTTCTGGGCGCCGGGCTGATTGCCCTTTTGGATAATCCCGACCAGCTCGCCTGGCTCAAGGCCGATCTTGAGGGCCGACTGGGTGCCGCGCGCGAGGAACTGCTGCGCTATTGTTCGCCGGTCGTCTATATGCGCCGCCGTGCCACCAAGGACATACGCCTTGGCGACACCCTGATCCGCGCCGGCCAGAAAGTGGTGATGTATTTTGGCGCCGCCAACCGCGACCCGGCCCAGTTTTCTGAACCCGACCGGCTTGATCTGGCGCGCACGCCCAATGATCATATCGCCTTTGGCACCGGACCCCATGGCTGTCTGGGACAGCATCTGGCACGGCTCGAAATCGATGCGGTGCTGCGCCACCTGCTGGCACGGCTTGAGGACATCGAGATCACCGCGCCGCCGCAATGGCTGAGCTCGAATTTCATCGCCGGACCCAAAACTCTGCCGATCCGCTTCAAGGCCCGCTGAGAGATTTTTGCCGCAAGGGCGGCGACGCTCAGTCCTCGATCGCCTTGCTGAAGGAAAGCCCGATGGTGGTACTGCTGAGCACGCTGCGGCTAACCGCAGCCAGTTCACCGGCGCGGCTGCCGCGATAGAAATAATTCTGCTGGTCGGTTCCCCCGCCCAGGCCGTTTACGCTCAAGGTCACTGCGAAGGGGCCAGGATTATACTTGATGAAGGCACCCGCGCTCGGGGTGTTGGTGACCGCGGTGTCCTCGGCCACCTGATAATAATGGGTGTGGGTTCCCATCTGGCCGTCGAGGCCGAAACTGACACCGCTTCCAGGCAGGGCGTCGGTCAGCTTGACGCTTGCCTCGGCGGGGATTTCACCGGAGAGGGCGCGCCCCCGTCCGGTGACAGGATCGCGAATCTGTGAATGGCGGAAGGCGGCGTGCGAGGACAATTTGGCATGGGAAAAGCCGAACGCTGCCATCGACAGTGCCACCGCAAAATGGGCGCTCTGGCGGCTGCCTCCTGAGATGCTTTGCGGAATCTGGCCGCCAGGGCCTTCTGCCAGCACCGTCGTCGAGCTGAGCGCGGCGGTGGTGACGGTGGCCTTGAGCGACAAGGGGCCCAGCTGATCGTCAACACCGGCGTGAAATTCGTCAGCGATGTTGGGTCTGAGGCCGGATTGAAGGTCGCCGGTGGCCGCATGCCAGGCGGCGAGATCGGCGGCACCGACCGGCACCACGCTGCGGTCGATGGCAAGGCTCACCCGGGCGCCGGAAAATGGTCTGATGGTCAGGGCAAGGCGGGGCTCCGCCGCCTGCCAGCGCAGCTGCGCAAGGCTGCTGTTCTGCAGGCGCAAGCTGCCCTCGGCGAGGGTGGCGTCAGCCTCAGCAGTCAGCTCTGGCAGAGGCTTCCAGGTGGCCATGAAGGCTTCGATGGCACGGGTGCTTGCGACCTGGCTCGTGGCGCTCTTCTGGCCAACAAAGGTTTCGCTCTGGATCGTATTGGTGCTCGTGTTCTTTGCGGTGGCCGCGACGGTGAGCCCGCTCACAGGCTTGAGCGTCAGCGTTGCAGCAGCATCGGTGCTGTCATTCTGCTGCTCGCTGTGGGCGACATAGAGCGTCTGGCTGGTGGGGCCATCATGCTGGTCGATGTCGAGCTTGCGCTGCGCCTTCAGGGCGAGCGCGACAATGCCATGATGCCAGCTGCTGTCGACTTCGACGGCAGCACTGCGCTTGCCGTTCTCGCCAGCCAGCGCGGTGGCGCGGCGCGAGGCATGGGCGTCACCCGTGATCTTTGTGGCAAGTCCGGCGAGATCGACATTGAGCGCTGCGGTGCCGCCGACGCCCGGCGCATCTGTCATGCTCGCAACGCTGAGATTGGCCGCAGGCACACGCAGGCTCAAGAGCGTATTGCCGGCCAGGGCCACCGGTGCAGCCAGGAAAAAACTGATTGCGATCCCGCCGCCGAGATGCCGCATGTCTCCACTCGTCCATCACCTGCGCACAAAAGAGGCTAGCCTCTCATGGCGCGAAGGAAAAGTGACGTTTTTGTGCAGAGGGCGCGTGACGGACATAATTCCGCGGTGTGCGCCGCAACCTTCGCTTTTATCTGAGCATCGGGTGAAACAGGCCGCTGCCGGCAAGCCCGTCAAAAACAAATTGCATCGCAAGAGCAGCAAGCAAAATGCCGGAAATGCGGGCCAGCGCGCTGGCGCCGGTCACACCCAAGACCCGCATCAGGGAATTTGCGCTCAAAAGCGAGATCAGCGTGAGCCCCATCGTCACAAGGAGTGCAGCCAGCACGGCCACGATGTCGAGCGCGCCCCTGGCCTTGCCCATCAGGAGCACGATCGCGGTCATGGCGCCGGGGCCGGCAATCAGCGGGATGGCAAGGGGCACCACGGCAATGTCGTTGCGCCGACGTGCTTCGCTTTCTTCGGGTTCGGTGATCGAGGAGACACCGGAATGTTTGGCAAGCAGCAGATCGGCAGCCACCATCAGAAGCAGGATGCCGCCGGCGGTGCGAAAGGCCGGCAGGCCGACGCCAAGAAGCTTGAGCAGATCATTGCCAAAGAGCGCGAAGGCAAGAAGGACGGCACTGGCCGTTGCGATGGCAATCAGGGCAAGCTTGAGTCGTGCCCGTGCCGGCTGGCCCGGTGTCAGGCCGAGAAACACGGGGGCCAGATCGAAGGGGCCAATGGCCACGGTGAGGGTGGTGACGGCCGTCAGGAAGAGCGCGAGCATAAGGGCGACGTACCATGGCCCCGGCCAAATTGCATCCGCCAAAGACAGGCAGGCGCGCACCTGAAGATGATGGCAGGACGAGGGCGGAGCGCCCGTGGCGCTCCGCCCTGAAGGGTTTGTGTGTCAGGCGTAGACTTCGAACAAACCGGCCGCGCCCATGCCACCGCCAATGCACATCGAGACCACCGCATTCTTGATCTTGCGGCGGCGGCCCTCGAGCAGGATGTGTCCGGTTGTCCGCGCTCCGGTCATGCCGAAGGGATGACCGATGGCGATCGAGCCGCCATTGACGTTGTAGATCGAGGGGTCGATGCTGAGGGTGTCGCGGCAGTAGAGGCACTGGCTGGCAAAGGCTTCATTGAGCTCCCAAAGCTCGATGTCATCGATCTTGAGGCCGTG
>JAKAVI010000409.1 GCA_021817355.1 Pseudomonadota bacterium
GCCCTAAATGAGAAAAATGGGCAGATGCCCATTCATCATCATTTAACCGGGGGAGCGGTTCTAGGAGAATAGAGCCTATAGATTCTGGGCGGCGGATAAATCCGGCCACACAGGCACGCTGGGCCAAAGGCCGGGTACGGTAGAACCGCGCCTGCCATAACCATTTATCGATACGGATGCCGTCCATTGCGTCAATCCGCCGCAAGAAGTGCCTGGAGGCCCGCGAACGGGGAATCGGCAGTCCGGAGGGCTGCGGGACGCCTGTGGGCACGATTGCCTAACCGATGCGTCGGCCGCGCATGGCGCCCGCTCAGCCGCCGCCATACCGGCTCGCCCGCGGCGACCTCAACCTGTCCCCAGCCAAGGCCATCGAGAACGTCTGCAAGCGCTTTTCGATCGCACCCGAGCAACGAAACGAGTCGCGGGACCGTCGCCTGAGCCGACAGCCCATTGGCCGCGGCATCTTCCAATGTCCCTTCGAGGCGCTCGAGAATATCAAGGCGGATGATGCGAGCGCGAATACGCCTAAAGCCTGCCGCGGCCAAAAAGCCCTGAGGAAATGTACCGTCATCGACAAATGAGGTGACGCCGGCGGCAGGCAAGCGCGGGATCTCCCTCAGTCCATTTGCGGCAGACCAAAGCAATGCGAGCAGATGCGCGCAGTCTGGGCGCAGAAGTCGCGGGATGAAGATGGAGTGACGTCCAAAGGTAATGCCGAAGGGCCGCAGCACTCGTACCAAAGGTCGCTCATCCGCTGGCAATGAGGCCAGTTCCCGATCCACGGCACCAAGCCGTTCCAACAGCTGATACGCAAGCCCACGTGCCGCGGGGGGTAAAGCTCGTCCCACGTTTTGGCGGGCTTCACTCGCGTCCTTGAGGGCAAAGAGAGCCGCCAGCCGGTCATGAAGATAAGCGTCCAGCCACTGGGTAAGCCGAAAGTTTAAGCGGTTGCGGGTCTCGAGCCGCAACTGCTCGTCCGCAGCTAGGGCAATTCGTGGCGCCAGCAGGGAAGGGCCGGCCTCGAGCTGACCAACGACTGCTCCCTCCCACCAAACGCGCCCATGCTCGCTCAGGCTCAGAGCACTGTCAGCCGCACCCATGAGGGCTCGCTCGCGACGGGCAAACTCGCCTTCGAGCGCCTTCATGGCTGCAGCTCTCAGCGTGCGTCCCTGAAATGAGCGTTCACGGTCGCACGGAACAAACACAAAGCCTTCCAGCTTGCCGACACTTTCTCCGTCAACCGTGACAGCGCCCGACTCATCAACGCTAAGATCGCTGTCATCCTCCTTGAGAGACTTCATCAATATGGCGGTACGCCGGTCGATAAAACGTTGCGTCAGACGCTCATGCAATGCGTCAGAAAGGCGATCCTCTATCGCCCGGGTCTGGCCTTGCCAGTGGGATGCGTCTTTGAGCCAGTTGGGGCGGTTTGCTGCGTAGGTCCAGGTCCGAATTGCTGCCAGGCGCCCTGACAATGTCGCCACATCGCCGTCGATCGCATCAAGGCGACGGATCTGACTTGCGAACCAATCGTCCGGCAAAACCCCCTCGGAGCTCATCAGGTGCCGGTAGATTTGCCCTACAAGGCGGACGTGATCCTCGTCGGACAATCGACGAAAGTCAGGAATTTGGCAGGTCTCCCACAGCAGACGCACGGCCGCAAACGAATCTGCCATGGCGCGGATATCCGAATGACTTGCCAGAATGCGCAGCGCTATCACATCCTGTGCCGCACGGGCCTTGATGAGGCCTCGTTGAGGGGCCGCTGCCTCCAAGGCGTTCAGAAGAGCCTCCAGGGAATGATAAGTCAGCTTGGAATTTCGCCATTGCAGCAAACGTACCGGCTCGTAATGGTGATTTTCGATACGCTTGACCATCTCGGGTTCGAGCGTTTCCGCATCAGCGGTCATGCCAAACGTTCCGTCATTCATATGGCGGCCAGCACGACCTGCTATTTGACCGATCTCATCAGCGCGCAGCGCACGAATGCTGGTACCATCAAATTTGCTCAGCGACGAAAACGCGACATGGTCAATTTCCATGTTAAGCCCCATGCCAATGGCATCGGTTGCCACCAGGAAGTCGACCTCTCCATTTTGGTAGAGTGCAACCTGGGCGTTGCGTGTACGCGGTGAAAGTGCCCCCAGAACCACTGCTGCCCCACCACGCTGGCGACGGATAAGTTCGGCGATGCCGTATACCTCTTCAACGGAGAAAGCGATTATGGCTGAACGCCTGGGTAACCGCGTGAGCTTTTTAGTTCCGGTGAACGTTAGGTCAGAAAACCGCGGTCGCGTGATGAACTGGGCGTCTGGAATAAAGCGCTGGATGGCCCCGCGCATGGTTTCTGCGCCAAGGAAAATGGTTTCTTCGCGTCCGCGCGCAAAGAGAAGGCGATCGGTGAAGATATGGCCGCGTTCTAGGTCCGAACAAAGCTGGATTTCATCGACTACGAGACAGGCGACATCGAGATCAAGTGGCATCGCTTCGACGGTGCACACAAAATACTGCGCACCGCCGGGAACGATTTTCTCTTCTCCCGTTACCAGGGCAACTGCCTGTGGCCCTTTAAGCCGGACGATGCGGTCGTAGACTTCCCGGGCCAAAAGCCGCAGTGGCAGCCCAATGATGCCCGACCGATGAGCCGTCATGCGCTCAATAGCAAAATGGGTCTTTCCAGTGTTGGTAGGCCCGAGCACGGCGGTCACGCGCCCGTCCTGAACTGGCTCTATTGACCTCGGGGAATGAGCGCGCATTACGAGCCTGGCTACTGGAGGGTCATGGGCGCTTTTACGTGTAGCAGCCGATGCGGACAAGGTCGTGTCCAGGCCTCGCAATACCCACCTAATCTTTTGCTAAGCCTTTGTTCTGAAAAACAAAGAAGCACTCCAGCCTGTGGATGGTATACGCCCAACTAAGAACAGTGATTGAACGAATCACGTCCGAATCACTAACTACATTCGATTCGGTCTTTGTTCTCATACTATAGCTGTAAAGTCAATGATTCGATTTGACCAGATGTAGCGAACC
Organism: Pseudomonadota bacterium; assembly: GCA_021817355.1. Next base: position 3,031 of record JAKAVI010000409.1, read on the forward strand.
CCACAGGCAATGGCGGTTGAAGGGGCTGGGTGGCG
>JAKAVI010000036.1 GCA_021817355.1 Pseudomonadota bacterium
CGCCAAGGTTTTTGGAACGGCTCCCTGCCGCCGATCGGCTACCGCGTCGTCGCGGCCGAGCAGCGCGGCGCGAAGGTCAAGAAGAAGCTGGAAATCGACCCGCTGCACGCCGACACGGTACGGCTGATCTACCGGCTTGCGCTGGAAGGCGATGGCACATCCGGGCCAATGGGCGTGAAGAACATCACGGCGCACCTGAACCAGCGTCGCATCTTCACCCGGGACGGCGGGCGTTGGGGTATCGGGCAGGTTCACCGCATCCTGACCCGCGCGACCTATATCGGCCGCCATGAGTTCAACAAGCGCAGCAAATCCAAGGAACTGAAGCCGGTCAGCGAGGTGATCGCCGTCGCCGTGCCGCCGCTGATCGACCAGGCCACCTTCGACGCCGTGCAAGCCCATCTGCGCGCCCGCAACCCGAAGGTGACGCCAGCGCGCGTCGTCAACGGCCCCACTCTCCTTACCGGCATCTGCTTCTGCGCCGACTGCGGCGGCGCGATGACGCTCCGCACCGGCAGAGGCGGGCGATATCGCTACTACACCTGCTCCATTAAAGCCCGGCAGGGCGAGACCGGCTGCAAGGGCCGATCCATCCCGATGGAAAAGCTAGACAACCTTGTCGCCGGCCACATCGAGGACCGCTTGCTACACCCGCAACGACTGGAAGAAATACTGGCCTCGGTGCTTGACCGTCGCCAGGAGCGGACCGAGCGTCGCCGCGAGCACATCGCCGAACTGACCAAACGGGCTGCCGAGACGGGCCTACGGCTCAAGCGGCTCTATGACGCCATCGAAAACGGTGTCGCCGATCTGCACGACCCGGCGCTGAAGGACCGTATCGCCGGCCTGAAGAGCATTCGCGATCAGGCCCAGGCCGATGCCAACCGCGCCCAGGCGACGGCGGAAAGCGCGGGGCAGCAGACTATCACGCCTGCCATGGTCCAAAAGTTCGCCAGTACCGCCCGTGAGCGCATCCGGATCGACGGCGGCGGCTATCGCCGCGAGCATCTTCGGGCACTTGCCCAGCGAGTCGAGGTGGCTGACGGCGAGGTTCGCATCATGGGATCGAAAGGCGATCTGCTCATAACCCTTGCCGCTGCTTCGGGCGTAAAATCGGCTACGCCCGGCGTTCGCAGTTCTGTTCTGAAGTGGCGGGCCATGAACGACGACGACGAGCACTATGTCTACGCCACAGCCCTATGCGGTCGGGATAGCGCCTGGTCGGGGCAACAGGGAGACCGCGAGCCGCCGACGGAACCCGCCAGGGAGTGCCTCGCGCTGGCGGGCCATGGGACATCCGGCCCGGTGGGTGTCAAGAACATTGCCGCGCATCTGAACCAGCGCCGCATCTTCACCCGCGATGGCGGGCGCTGGGCATCGGCCAGGTTCACCGCATCCTGACGCGGCCGACCTACATTGGTCGCCGCGAGCACATTGCCGAGCTGAACAAGCGCGCTGCCGAGACCGAATTGCGCCTGAAGCGGCTCCATGACGCCATCGAGCCCGGCGTCGCCGATCTCGACGATCTGGCGCTGAAGGAGCGCCTCGTAAGCCTCAAGGCGATCCGCGACCAGGCGCAAGTCGACGCCACGCGTGCCATCGCGATGCTGTGGACATCGGGCTCGCAGGCAATCACGCTTCAAATGGTCCAGAGGTTCGCCGGGACGGCGCGCGAGCGGATCAGGATCGAGGGCGGCGGCTTGGCCCAGCAGGGTCGAGGCGCAGAGTCCGTCGGTGAAGGCCGTCCCATGAGTCGCCACCCCCGCTATAGGTGCTTTGGACCGGGCAGATTCAGCAAGCAGGTTGCAGGTTGTGCGGCCATTTCGGGCCGTTGCGTCGCCTGACGCAGACTTCAGATATTGAGTACAGGAAACAAAACGCCCCAATCGCCAGAATTGACCAGATGGCCCGATACTCAGTTCGTGCCCGCGGGTGATAATAGGATTAGACTCTCCTTGTGAAAGCGGGGCAACATGCCGCGCAGCATATTCTTCGACTGGAACATCCTCGACCATGATGGGCATGAAGGATGGGACCAATCGCGCTGTCTTTATGCCTACTGCGGACGCGACGAGGAGACCTTCTACATCGGCAAATGCTGGGGCACGACCGTCCGTCAGCGTTGACAATTTGAATCCAAGCCGGAATTTTGGACTGACCTGGAAATGCAGCGTGGGATATTCGACCATATGGTAATGGTGGGCACGGTCGCGCTCTATTCTGGGCAAAGGCTGACCCATCAGCTCTTATACGATGCCGAAAGTCTTCTCATCCGGCGCGTGCAACCGTGGGGCAATATTCAATCGCGTCTAAGCCGTATCGAGCGACCTGGAATGATTGTGCATTGTCGTGGTGCTTGGCTTGAACAACAGCGGCGCTTTCATGACGCGGCTTGAGAGGTGATGCGCACTCTAGCCATCGATCACTCCGTTGTTACTAATGAAGCCTGGTGGCCCGCGCTTGCAGCGGTCGTGAGCGCGGGTGAGGTTCGGTTGCTCCTGTCCGTCTGGAATCTTGTCGAGATCGGCTTCGCCGAAGACAAGGTGCAGCAGGCCCGGCGGCTGAATTTCCTAACCAACCTCAAGCCGTGGTGGGTGCTTGAGCGTTTGCAGATACAGAAGCAAGAAGTCGAGCGGTTCTTATGGGCCGAGCATTATGGGGTGGACCCCAAGCCCTTGACCGCAACCACAGAATTTCTGTCTGTAGTGGATTCATACTTCGCCGGCGCGCTGACCAGGGTGGGGCTGACACCGCACCGCTTCATTGCCGAAACCGATTTCAAGATGCTTCAAGGCGAAAAGAAGCACACTCCCGCCGCGTTGCGGACTCTTCAAAGCGCAAATAAAGCGAAGCTGCGGCAGATCGAAAAGGCAATGTTCGAGGCTTGGATTAGGCCCAACATTCCCGATGCCGATCCGAGTGGGCGATTGTTGAAAATGACCGAAAAGGACACACTGCTTCAGTTCTGTTATGAGCGGAAAAATGCATTTCTGATGGCGTGCCGCAGCATCGCGGCGGAGGACGCGTTGTCGGCGGCCCGCACGAGCGATCCTAGGCGCAATC
>JAKAVI010000305.1 GCA_021817355.1 Pseudomonadota bacterium
CAACGTGATGATTGCCACCGCGCCCTCAAGACGAATGAAAATCTGGCCATCTCGTTCCTGCATCGCCATCACCGCTTTGTGCCTAGAAGATTACGCGCCACCACCCATTTGTGCACCTCGGTCGGCCCGTCGAATATCCGCATGGTGCGCAGCCGCGCGGCCATCAATTGCAGCGGCAGTTCCTTGGTCATGCCCATGGCCCCGAAGCACTGCATGGCATGGTCGACCACTTCCCAGGCCATTTCGGTGGCATAGGACTTGATCATCGAGATCTCGAGCCTGACATCGCGGCCCTGGTCAAGCTTCCAGGCACAATCATAGGTCATCAGCCGCGCCGCATGGATGCGGGTGGCAGCGTCGGCCACCCACCACTGGATCGCCTGACGCTCGGAGAGCGGCTGTCCGAAGGTGACACGCTGGGGAGCGAATTCGCACATCATGTCGAGAGCCCGGCTGGCCATGCCGATGGACCAGGCCGCCATCTGGATCCGGCGGGTGCCAAGGCGCAGCTGCATGGGCGCAAAGCCCTGACCCTCGCGGCCCAACAGCTTCCAGCCTTCCACCCGGCAATCTTCGAGCGCCACCTCATAGGTGTGGACGCCGCCGATCATGGGAATGCGGCGCAGCACATTGAAGCCTGGTGTGCCCTTGTCGACCAGGAAGGCCGAAATACCTCCGCGGGCGCGCTTTTCCTTGTCGGTGACGGCCATGACAATGGTGAAATCTGCCTCCGCTGCGCGACTGGTCCAGATCTTGCGGCCGTTCAGCACAAAATCCTCGCCGTCGCGTTCGGCGCGGGTGATCATGGCGGCAGGATCAGAGCCTGCGCCCGGCTCGGAAATGGCGATGGCGGAGATGGTTTTGCCAGCTACGTAGGGCGCAAGATAGGCCTCGCGCTGACGCTCGTTCACGGTGGCCATCAGCATACGCAGGTTGGGCGAGTCCGGTGGCAGCGTATAGGGCGTGATGGTTCGCCCCATTTCCTCGTTGACGCCGACAAGGGCGACGGCGGGAAGATCGGTGCCCCCGACATCCACGGGCGCATCGAGGCCCCAAAGGCCGAGCTTGCGCGATACCTCATCGATCCGTCGGTGCTCTTCGGGCGCGATAGCGAGCCCCTTGCCACTGGCTTCGCGCGCAAGAACCGACGGCTCGAGGGGAAGCAGTTCATCCGCGACGAAGCGATGCACCAGCTCCTTCAGCATGCGGTCTTCTTCCGAGAGCTCGAACTCCATGTTCACTCCCTTGTCTGGGGTTGCAGGATGATGCCGCGCGCGATCAGCGCATCGATCTCGCCATCCGTGACGCCCACCTCGCGGAGCAGTTCACGGCTGTGCTCGCCGATGCGGGGTGCGGGTATGCGTACGCTGGCCGGAGAGCGGGAAAATTTCGTGGTCGGGCGCACATAGCGCAGCGTGCCTTCGCTCGGATGGGGCATGGTCTGAAACAGGCCGGATGCCTCAAGCTGGGGATGGGCAGGCAGCGCGTCGATTGTTGTGAGCGCGGAGGCCGGAATGTCGAGGCGTTCACAGATCGCCATCCATTCGGCGCAGGTACGCTTGGGCGTTTCCTCGGCCACCACCCGATAAAGTTTCTGGATGTTGGCGTTGCGCCGGTTGGGGTCGTCCAGCTCAAGGCCCGCCACAAGATCCTCGCGGCCGATAGCCCTGGCGAAGGCGATCCAGTGTGCGGCGGTATAGGGCAGAATGGCGATATGCCCATCCTTGGTGGGAGAGGGCGACCGTCCGCCCTCGAGCAGCCGCGCATAGCCGGCGGGACCGGCCGGTGGCTCAAAGGTCATCCCGCCCAGATGCTCGGCCAGCATGAAGGCGGCGAAGGTTTCGAACATGGGAACTTCGATGAACTGGCCTTCGCCGCTCCTCTGGCGATGAAACAGGGCCGCCAGGATCGCATTGGCCACCGCCATGCCGGCGGTCTTGTCGGCCACCAGGGTGGGCACGTAAGCGGGGCGGTCACGACCGATACTCACCATGGCGGCCAGGCCACTGGCGGCCTGGATGATGTCATCGAAGGCAGGCTTGGCGCGGTCCGGACCATCCTGATCAAAGCCTGTGGCGGCACAATAGATGATCTCAGGGTTCAATGACCGAACGGCGTCATAGCCGAAGCCCAGCCGCGCAATCGCGTCCGTCCGCATGTTGTGAACCAGGACGTCGACAGAGGGAATGAGGCGGGCCAGAAGGCTCGCACCTTCCGGTGTCTGCAGGTTGACGCCGAGCGAGCGCTTGTTGCGATTGAGCGCGAGGAAAATCGAGCTCATGCCTTTGTTCCGTGACACCCCATTGGCGCGCATCATGTCGCCGGTGAGGCTTTCCACCTTGATGATGTCGGCGCCGTAATCGCCCAGAATCTGGGTCGCCAGGGGCCCGAGGACGACCGATGTGAGATCGAGCACGCGCATGCCGGAAAGCGGACCAGCCGCGTCGCGATTGTCTCCGCTTTGCGCCCCATTTGCCATGGATCCTATTTATGGGAGAGGCGCTTGCTTGTATATCTGGCGTCCGGATTATTCACATACGTGAAAAAAGTCAGCCGCAGGATCCTGGGCATGGGTGACGGTGCGATCAAGTCGGCCAGGCGGGTCCTCGAAATTTTCGAGTATTTCGAGCGCGAACGCCGCCCCCTCGCCCTGAAGGACATCACGCAGCATCTGGGCTATCCAGCATCGAGCGCCTCGCTCCTGCTGAAATCCGTCGTGGCCCAGGGCTATCTCGAATATGACCGCAAGTCCCGCACGTATTTCCCCACCATGCGCATCGCCGCGCTTGGCAGCTGGGTCCATGACTCACTCTTCGGGGAGGGCGCGGTCATTCGCCTGATGGAGCATTTGCATCGCGCCACTGGCGAAACCGTCATCCTCGCCACGCAAAGCGGACTGCACGCGCAATATATTCATCTGATCCATTCCGAGGAGCCCCTGCATTTCGCCGTACCGCCGGGCACGCGCCGGCCTTTGGCGGCATCGGGCATGGGACTGCTGTTTCTGAGTACCTACACCCCCAAGGAAATCGATCAGCTGCGCCGACGGATCAACGCCAGT
>JAKAVI010000203.1 GCA_021817355.1 Pseudomonadota bacterium
CCGCAAAATCAATGACTTGCGAAGCCAAAAAATCGCCAAAACCGGAATTTTGCATGCGAATCCGCGAAGACGGGTTAGTGCGCCGCCAATCCCACCCGTGGCACCCAGTACGAGAACACGCTTCGTCATTGTGTCACCCTCCTGATCACACCGGCTAGATGGTGATGGGTGAAGCCGCCCATGAGCCAAGCGCAGGAACCCCGGGGCCAGCGAACTCCGGCGACTTCGTCAGGCAAAGAATTCAACTGTGGAACCGGCGGTTGAGCTTGCGCATGCCGCCAATCCAGCGGCCATAGTCCGCCGTCTTGCGTCGCATGTACTCGAGTACTTCCGGGTGGGGCAGGATAAGGAAGTCCTCCGCTGCGAGGCCTTTAACCACTGCCTCAGCCACCGCATCCGGCTCGATCATCCCGTCAATGCTGGCCACGCCGTCCTCATTGCCGGCAGTCATTGCCGTGCGTACGGCCTGTGGGCAAAGTACAGATACCTTTATTCCCTGATCGCCATGTGTGATGGAGAGCCATTCAGCGAGACCCACAGCCGCATGCTTTGTTACCGCATAAGGCGCCGAGCCGATCTGCGATAAAAGGCCTGCCGCCGAGGCGGTATTGAGCAGATAGCCCCCGCCACGGGCGACCATGCGCGGAATGAGATGGCGCGCTGCCCAAACATGGGCCATGACATTGATGTCCCATATGCGTTGCCACGCCTCGTTCGTCGCGTCAGCTCCACCACCGATACCAATTCCGGCATTGGAGCAGAACAGATCGATCGGACCTGCTTCGCGCTCAACCGTGTCGATCAAGTTTCTGATCTCGGCTTCCTTTGAGACGTCGCAACGGAAAGCACGGGCCGCCTTGCCGGCGGCGCTGGCGGTAGCGGTTGCGCCATCCGCGTTGAGATCGGCACAGGCCACAAATTTTGCTCCTTCCCGAATAAAGCGCAGTGCCATCGCACGCCCAATACCGCTGGCAGCACCCGTGACGACAATGATCTTGTTCTTCAGTTCCATAGCAGATTCCTTCTCCATTGCGGTCAGCGCATGAGAGCTCGGGCCGCACTCTTTTCGTTAGCAGTATAGCGGCGGAATGCTTCGAACACCCCCATCCCGAGATCGGGGTTGCGCCCCTTGCCCATGCGTAACAGCTGTAGACAGAACCAGCCCTGCTGTCCCCAGCCGTTCAGGCCCTTGATGAGAGCCAAGCTGCTATTGGGACCAAGGATGCCAGGCCCCAATCTCAGGGTTTTCTCGTAGCTTGGCAGCTGTGCGAGCGTGCCGTTGAGTAGCTTCACCAGGCAGTCCGGATCGACACAGAGCGGCCGCCCAATGCCAATAATGTCGGTGGCGCCGGACGCCAGGGCTGCATTCATCGCTGCTGCGCTGCGAAAACCACCGGTTACCATCAGCGGCATCTTCACCGCGCGACGAATATCTTCCGCATAGGCGAGGAAATAGGCCTCGCGTGCAACGGTACTTTCGCGCCGTGTCTCAGCCTTTTCCGGATGCAAAGTGAGATCGTCCCGCCCGATCAGCCGCGGCTGCTCATAGGTACCCCCGGAAATCTCCAAGAGGTCGACGGCTTCCGCATCGAGCCAGGTAGCCACGGTGATGGCATCTTCGTGGCTGAACCCACCACGCTGGAAGTCGGCTGAATTAAGCTTCACCGAGACGGGAAAATCCGGACCCACAGCCTGGCGTACGCGGCGGATGGTCTCGAGCAGGAACCGGGCCCGGTTTTCCAGGCTGCCACCCCAGGCATCAGTGCGCCGGTTCACGTCAGGCGACAGAAATTCGGAAAGCAGATAGCCGTGAGCCGAATGAACTTGCACGCCGGTGAAGCCCGTTTCGCGCGCGAGCGTGGCTGCGTGGGCAAAGCGCGCAATGACGTCGAGAATTTGATCCTCTGTCATGGCGCGCGGCACGCCAAACTGTCCACCTGGCATGACAAGGCCAACTGCCGATGGCGCCAAGGGGGTCTTATTCACCGAGGTCGGCGTCTGGCGTCCAGCATGACTGATCTGCATCCACAATTGCGTGTCATTAACTGTCCCGGCGCGGGCAAAGGCGCGCAGGGCGTCCAAGGCTTCCGGAGAAGGAGATCCATCAAGGACAACATTGCCCGGGCGTTCCAGGTGGTGGCGGTCAACCTGCACATTCCCGGTCAGGAGCATTCCGGCACCACCTTCGGCCCAGCGGCGGTAGAGCTGCGCATGATGTTCAGTTGCCCTGTTGCGAGGATCGGCCAGCCCCTCGGTCATAGCCGACTTGGCGAGCCGGTTCTTGAGGACAACCCCACAGGGCAGTGTGAAGGGTGCGGCAACAGTGAAATCCATGGCAATCGATTCCAGATTCGCGGGAGCTCAACTCAGCGCGGAATATCTACAGAGGTCAACGGCAGAGCGCTTTCCGCGGAGCACGCCCGCAGTAAAAGAGGACGTCTGCTCCCGGTTGGCGGGAAGCTTCCGCAGGGTTAGGAATGAGGGCGGGAGAGGTTCTTATCCGCCGCTTCTTTTCGGACCCAAGATGGGGCCGTGTCCGTGTCTGCGGCCGCACGCGGAACGCTGGCAAAGCTCAAGACCACCTATCTCCTGGCGCAGGCCATCGCCCCTGATCGTCCTCGCGGATTTGAAGGTAGCGGGAGAAATCCAGGCGGCGGGTGAGATCAGCGAGCCCGTCGCAGCGCGCGGTGGCGACCGTAACTCCAACAATGTCGTCGAGCAAACCACGCAAGGCCCCGGCACCCGCTGTTGCCAAATTCGGCGAAATCGCCGCCCAGCGGCAGAGAATCTGCTGGCCCGCGGCACAGCATTTCTCGACGGCTTAAGAACCGACGTGCTGTGACACCGGGAAAATGGCCAGGAAAATTGGCAGGGATTGGGACCGGCGACAGATCTCAAACAAGACACTATTGTAGTAGGATACCCGCATTATAATAGTAACAGGGTTAGCAGAATGAGCGACAGTGACCCCAACAATCCCGGTGGCTTGGGAGCCTATCTCAAGGACAGACGGGGCAAGCTCGATCCGGCCGCGCTGGGCTTTCCGATTGCGCGCCGGCGAACCCCAGGTCTGCGGCGCGAGGAAGTGGCTCAACGCGCGAATATCAGTCCAACCTGGTACACTTGGCTTGAGCAGGGTCGCGGTGGAGCCCCGTCTGCGGACGTACTCGATCGAATCGCGCGCGCTCTGGCGCTGTCAGAGCTCGAACGCGAACACCTCTTTTTGCTCGGTCTCGGTCGTCCGCCTGACGCGCGTTACCACAGGAGTGATAGCGTCGCGCCCCGCTTGCAGCGCGTGCTCGATGCATTGGATCCAGTTCCTGCTCTGATACGCACGGCGATATGGGATGTTCTTGCCTGGAACCGGGCTGCGACGGTGATGCAGATCGATTATGGCAAGCTTCCTCAAGGTCAGCGAAATATCCTGCGCTTTCTGTTTCTTGATCCACGTGCGCGTTCCTCCCAGTATGACTGGGAAGGCGTCGCCCGCTTCGCCCTGGGAGCCTTCCGGGCCGACACCATTCGCGCCGGAGCCGCCGCGGACGTTGAACCCTTGCTGAGCGATTTGCGCCAATTTAGTCCCGAGTTCGACAGGATGTGGCGTGAGGCCGCCCCGCGTGGCACTCATGGCGATGCTGTGAAACATGTCCGCCATCCGATCATTGGTCAGCTGGCCTTCGAGCTGTCCGCTTTCGCCGTTGATGGCCGAACTGACCTCACCATGGTTGTTTATAATCCTGCAACGCCGGAGGATCTTACCAAGATCCAGAACGCACTGGAGCAAGGCCGGTCTGTCTAGGCCTGATAAGATTGATATAGGGCAACGTTACCTCAACCGTCGGCGTCTAGGCTCAAAACATAATGAGCAGCGGGATACTACGCACACCAGGGTAAAAAAGTGGCGCCTGAACCCGCACCCATCACATTTTCACGGCACCAGTTCCAGGATGAAGTTCGCCCTGTACAAACCCTCCGCGTAAGGACCATGCCTGAAGCGGCAGACAAAACACAGCCAACACTCGAGCGCCGGCAAAGCTCGCGCCACGAAGAGACGGAAACCCGTTTGAGGGAAATGCCGTCGCTGCTCCTGAATAGGTCGGCACCTGGGGCTTTTCCCAAAGGCGTGCGGCAAAAGGTATGAGAGCCATCATGGACGATAGCCCAGCGCAAATTATAAAACCGCTATCCCCTGAAGTCCTCTACAGGCGCGCCAGCCTACCGGACGACGGATTTGCCGGCACCAATGACGTCGGCAAAGCCCAGGTACTCGTCGGGCAGAAAAGAGCTGTAGATGCAATAAATCTCGCAACTCAGCTCCAGGATGGCGGATTTAATCTCTTCGTTACGGGCAAAATCGATAATGGTTTGCGGGACGTTGTGCGGGAAATGCTGAGCAACGCGGCACTTAACAGAACCCCACCGTCGGATATCGTCTATGTCTATAACTTCGATGAACCACACAGGCCTGTTGCCATCGCACTTCCCACTGGGCGTGCGCCACAGTTTCGTGATGCCATGCATGCCCTCATTTCAGATCTTCGGGTTGCACTTCCTGCTGCCTTTGAAAAGGAGGATTACCGTTCTCATCGCGCTGCAGTAGAGGAAGCTATTCGTAAGAAACAGGTCGAAGGTTTCTCGAAAATTGGAGAGATGGCCGCCCACAAGGGCCTTACGATTCTAAGAACGGCCATGGGCTTTGGCATTGCTCCAATACATGAGGGACAGATTGTTCCTCCCGAGGAGTTCAATAATTGGCCTGTGGATCGCAAGGCAAAGGCGCAGGCCGATATCCGGGAAATCGAAGGGGAACTCGAAAAAGTCCTCAGGCAGGTTCCGGCGTGGGACAAGGAATTGCGCGATAGTGTTCGCAATCTCAACCGGGAAACTGCAAAGCTTGCTATCGCACACTCGATTGAAGAAACCCATGCACGCCTCGTCGAACTTGACAAGGCAGTCGCGCATCTGGAGCGGGTACGCAATAACCTGATTGAGAATGTCGGTGTCTTTATAGGCCGAGCTGAGGGCGAGGCACCGGATGAAACCAGCGCCGTGACACTGCTTGAACGTTATGAGGTCAACATTCTCGTGACTCAGGACCCGCAGTGTAACTGCGCACCCGTCGTTGAGGAATCTCATCCGACGCTTGTCAATCTCCTGGGCCGAACAGAATACGCCGTGCGCCAGGGTGTATTGACTACGGACTTCCGCCTGATCAAGGCGGGCGCCCTGCATCGGGCGAACGGCGGATATCTCATTTTGGATGTACACAGCCTGTTGTCTGAGCCCTTCAGTTGGCCGGCACTCAAGCGGACACTGCGCAATCAGAAAATCACTATAGAAGATGTCACTCACGTCATGGGTCTTGCGGGAACGATTTCCTTGGAGCCAGATCCCATTGAGCTGGACGTGAAGGTGGTGCTAGTTGGTGACCGGATGCTCTACTATCTGCTGTCGAGCTATGACCCTGATTTCCGCCAGTACTTCAAGGTGCTCGCTGATTTTGACGAGGACATCACCCGGTCCCCGGATACTGAAATCGCATTGGCTCAGAAGCTTGCGTTCATCGCGGTGAAGCAAGGTGTGAAGCCAGTAACGCGTGGGGCGATTGAACGGATTATTGAGCATGCCGCAAGACTTGCAGATGATGCGGAAAAGCTGTCTCTTGTCACGGACGACATGATGGACGTTGTCAAGGAAGCTGAGGTTTGGAGCCGATCGGTCAAACATGACGCAATCGAACGCGATGACGTAGAAAGAGCGCTCAAGGAGAGGGATCGGAGGAGCGCCCGTATGCGTGAGCGCGCGCAAGAATCGATTCTGCGGAATTACGCCTTGATTGATACCGCGGGAACAGCACTCGGACAGATAAACGGCCTGTCGGTTCTGGAACTGGGTGGCTATCGCTTTGGTCGGCCAACCCGGATTACTGCCCGTGTCCGTCCCGGTACGGGGCAGGTACTTGATATTGAGCGTGAAGTAGCACTCGGTGGTCCGATTCACTCCAAGGGTGTATTGATTTTGTCGGGATTTATTCTCGGACGCTATGCCCTGGATGTACCAATCTCCCTTGCCGCAAGCCTGGTCTTTGAGCAATCTTATGGTGGGGTGGAGGGTGACAGCGCGTCATCGGCCGAACTCTTTGCGTTGCTTTCGGCGGTAGGCGAAATTCCTCTGCGGCAGGATCTTGCGGTTACCGGCTCAGTTAATCAGCACGGGGGCGTGCAGGCCATTGGCGGCGTCAATGAGAAGATCGAGGGATTCTTCGACATATGTGCAGCGCGAAAATTAACGGGAACACAAGGGGTTATTATCCCGGCAGCAAACATGCCAAATTTGATGCTACGCTCTGACGTAGTCGAGGCATGTCGGGCCGGGACATTCTCCATTTATGCGGTATCTAACATCGATGAGGGCATGTCGATACTCTCCGGATTGGCGGCAGGTCAACGTGATACGGCAGGAAAATTCGCCACCAATAGCGCCAATGCACGCGTTGAGGCGAGATTGCAGAATTTTGCTGCGATCCGACGTCAGTTCGCGGGGGAGCCTGTCAGCCGCGCGAACACGCACTGATGTGTTGCCCGGAGAAGAAGAACGCGGCGAAGCGCGAGCGGTGCAGGTGCCCTATGTTTTGGGTCAACCGGGAGCCATTTCTTGATACAGCCTCATGCCGGGGGTAGTAGAAGGTTGATACACCTCAATGCGGCATGACGTTATCATTTTCATTATCTGTCGAATCCAAACCGGTTTAGGTCATGGTTGCAAAGAGGTGGCGCCAACCTGAGCTGCTCCCGCCATTAAGCACCGCATCGCGGACGCGCCGTATTCCGCCACTCAAACTGGAAGCCAAACTTACTGTTCCCAACGGGGCATCTGTACTTATTGTCTTCGGTCACGGTCGTGGATCAGGTCATGTCAGTCCCCGCAACAGATCGCTGGCCTGTGCCCTCAACGCGCATGGTATGGCGACGCTGCTCTTTGATCTGCTTACTCCTGTGGAAGGAGAAAGCCTGGAGGCGGTCTTCGACATCGCGCTTCTCAGAGACCGCCTTGCCACAGTGCTTCAGTGGTTGAAGGGCGAAGACGAACTGGTCGGGCTTCCAGTGGGACTTTTCGGAGCAGGCCCCGAGGCTGCAGCTGCAATGATGATTGCGGCGCGACCTGACGCAGGTATATTTGCGATCGTTTCGCGTGGCGGTCGACCGGATCTGGCGGGAGAGAGCCTGGAGCGTCTCGCTGTTCCGGTATTGTTGTTGGTTGGCGCCAGGGATCCTGCCGCTCTCAAGCTCAACGAGGAGGCGCTAGCCTGCCTTAGGGGGCCAAAGCAGTTGAAGGTGATACCAGGCGCGGGACAGTGTTTTGAGGAGCCTGAGTCTCTTGAGGAAGAGGCGACCTGCACTGTGGGCTGGTTTGAGGATTATTCTCCGGTGAGGACGCGCGGTAGGCTCTGAAGGGAACGCCAACAATGTTTCGTGATCGTCGCGAGGCCGGTGAAATCCTGGGTCGCAGGCTGGCAAACTATAAAGTGGATGGTCCTGTGGTCTACGCATTGCCGCGCGGCGGAGTGGAAGTTGCTGCAGGTGTCGCAGCTGCGTTGGAAGCACCGCTCGAGCTTCTCCTGGTGCGCAAAGTTGGTCTGCCCTGGCAGCCTGAGCTCGCGATGGGGGCAGTCATAGACGGTGAAACGCCAATCGTTTTCAGAAACGATGACGTATTGGCTTTGGTTCGGATATCGGCCGAGGCATTCGATGATGCATGCGCACATGAACTTGCCGAAGCGGAGCGTCGCCGCCGGTGCTATGTGGGAGACGAGGTGTCGCTCGACCCCAAGGGGCGCGTCGTCATTGTTGTCGATGACGGTATCGCTACTGGAGCAACCATGAAGGTTGCGCTGATGGCCCTGCGCAAGCGACAGCCGAAATCAGTCGTCCTTGCCGTGCCGGTCGCGGCACGACAGTCGCTAGAGGCGCTTCGTAAGGACGCTGACATGATAATCTGTTTGGAGACGCCTGACGATTTGGTCGCCGTGGGATCCTATTATCAGGAATTTCCCCAGCTGAGCGATGATGATGTCGTACGCCTTCTGGCGGAGGTTCGTGCTCATCGCGGCTCGTGAGCCTGGCTGAGGCCAGCTAGGCGGCGCGGGAAGGGGCGTTTGCCATGGTATTGGCACATCGCAGATGAAGCGGGCGGACAGGGCGATGACGCAGGGGCGAAGCGTGCCCGACACAAGGATACGACCTTGCGCATAATGGAGCACAGGAGGTGTGTCCCAGGCAGACGCACTGGACAGGCCAGTTGTCGAATTCTCAAACCGGAGTACAGTCGAAAGGCAACTGGCGGATGGCCTGTCGTTTGAGCTCTGCGGCTGGCGTTGCCTCGAGGGGGCCTGTTTGCTGCCAGGGCGCAGGTCAGCAGCGTTGCCAGCGACCAGTTGAGGCGGGTCCGGAATGCGCCAGGCTGGGGAAAGCGGTGGGCATCCGATGCGTGAAGTATGGGTCTTGGGAGCAAGCGGGCGCTGTGGACGGGCCATCACACATCACCTCGCGGGCGAAAGGTTGTCGCCTGTCCTCGTCGGTCGTGACGGCATGGGGCTACGAAATCTGGCGGCGACAGTCGGTGACGACACCCGTGTGGTGACGGTCGAAGCAATTGCTGACATCACCAGCGAAATAACCCGCAATGCACCGAAAGTTGTGATTAATACGATAGGACCGTTTGGCGACAGTGCGCTGCCGATTGCCCAGGCCTGTCCAGCCGGTACGCATTATGTCGATTTGTCGAATGAAATATCGTCTATGCTCGCCATCCTCGAGCTGAATGCAGAAGCAAGGCTGACCGATCGCACATTTGTAACCGGTGCGGGGTTTGGGGTTCTCGCCGCAGAAAGCGTGGTAATGGCGCTTTGTGAGAACCTCCCGGCGGCGAGACGCGTTCGCGTCGCGACGGTGCCAATGATGCCCGCTGTACCCTACCGTGTCGGCTCGGCCATGGCAGGAAGCATCCTGTCCGGCCTTGCCCTGGGCGGAATGCAGTACGCCGATGCGAGGCTGGGACATATGCCCGCCTTTGGCGACATGGAGGTGCTGAGCCTACCCGACGGGGCGCAGGTTGAGACGTTTGCACTTGCCTGCGGTGATCTTATTGCGGCGCACCGGGCAAGCGGCGCGGAATTTGTTATTGCGGCCTCAAGTCTTGCACCAAGCTCGTCCTTGTGGCGTCGCGTGTTGCCCGTGGCGGCAAGGCTGTGCCGCCTGCGCGTCCTACATAAGCTCTCCAGCCTGTTTCTGGCCGATACGAAACTCAGGCCGCACGCGGCGGTCAGCACGAATTCCTGGGCCCATGCCCGTGTGGAGTGGTCAACAGGGGCGATACGTCAGGGCTGGCTGCGCACCGGTGAGGTAATGGCTTTTACCGCAGCAGCGGCCGCCGATGTTGTACTGCGCCTGGCGCGCGATGAGGGGTGTCCCGGGGCATATACGCCTGGCGCGCTGTTTGGACCCGACCTCGCCATCCGTGCGGGAGGAGAGCTTCTGCTTGATCGGGAGGGCACCTGAGGCCCGCCGCTGCTTTTCATCGCTTGCAAGTCTGCCGCCTGCCTGCGGAACAGCGGCAAAAGCCGATCAAGACCGCTGAACAGCCTCCTGGCTACGCGCGGACCGTGCGGGACAGATGACGGCTGCTTCAGGCGGGGTTTGGGGCGTTAATGCGATGGACCGAATCGGTAAGCCATGCTCAGGTCTGGGCAATGCGATGCACTTGGCCCAGGGGCAGCGTCGTGATGGGAGCTGCAATGCTAGTGAAGGCCATTCTTTTTGACTGTGACGGCGTGCTCGTGGACAGTGAGGTTCTCTCTCTCAAGATTGAACTGGCGGCCCTGTCCGAAATCGGCCTTGATTATTCATGCGATACCTTCATCGACCGGTACATGGGAATGAGCGGTGATGATTTTATTCGCGCTCTTGACGAGGATTGCCGGCAGCGGCTGGGCCATGCACTGCCCAGCGGGTTCCGAGAACACTGCCACGCCCGCTACCGTGCTGCACTGAGTGAGGGCGAACTGCATGCTGTGCCTGGAGCCGCCTCAGCGATACAGAAAGTCGGCCAGCGCAAGGCCGTAGCCAGCTCGAGCGGCACCGATGGTCTGAAGCTGAAGCTGACCCTGACTGGCCTGTGGGATGCGTTTGCGCCTCATGTCTATTCGGCTGACCTCGTCAGGCGCGGTAAACCTGCGCCTGATCTGTTTCTTCACGTGGCTGAGGAACTCAAGGTCGCTCCCGAGCACTGCCTGGTCATCGAAGACAGCGTGAACGGAGTATGTGCGGCGCGCGCAGCCAGCATGCAGGTCTGGGGTTTTTTGGGCGGTGGGCATATGGGAGAGAGCCGGGGCCCTTATCTGACGCGGGCGGGCGCAGGCAAACTGCTCTCGGATTGGTCACAAGCAGCCCATGAACTCACGTCATTAGCTTTGGCGGTATGACGGCATGGGCACGCGCCCGTACCCGTGCCGTCATATCCCCGTCAGGCTCGCTGCCGCGGAATGGTGATGGGTTCCACACCGCTTTTCTTGATCAACTGGTTTAGCTGAGGCAATTGCTGGGTCAGTACGTCATTAAGCTTTGCCAGCTCCGCGTCCACGAGGCCAGCCAGCTCTTTATACACGGCATAATCCTGCTGCGTTGGCCGAGCAAAAGTATAGTCCACTTCTGCGGCAAGGGTTGCCAGCTTGTTGTTGAGGCGGATGGGATAGTTGAGCGGATCCTCATCTGAATGCGACTTTGTCTGAATGAGCGCAGCCTCGATCCGGTCAAGCTGATGCAGGATCGATTTGGTGCTCTTGCTGGCTTCAGAGTTGCCGTTTTCATGCTTGAGCTGGTCAGCGTAGTGTTGGACTTCTGAGCGTACCGCTCTCAGTTTCAGGATCGAACGGTTGGTCAAGTCCAGTTTCTTGTGTATTTGCATCGCCAGTGCCAGCTGTGCTTTCAGGTCAGCCTCGGTAGCGTTATTTCTGGGATCCTCGCGCACAACGAAGGTTCGCGTTTGCCTGAGGTTACCAACCGAAAGCGTTACTCGGTAGGTTCCCGGTATAATCTTGGGCCCTTGCATGGAGCCTTCCCATATGATCGCCCCAGGTACCTTGGTTGCCTTGGGATAGCGCATCTGCCAGACGAAACGATTCATCCCCGCGTCGGTACGAACGACGTCGGATTGCTTTGGCTCCTTCGGGCCATAGAATTCCTTGCTTACCTTGAGCGGCTTTCCGGACGCGTCGGTCAGATTCGAGAAGGAGGCGATTTTTTCACCGCTCTGCGTTGAAAACGTCAAAGATACCTTCTCACCATTGGCTGGCTTGTGTTTGAGGTCGTAGTAGATCACGACGCCATTCGGTGGATTTTGTCCCATTCCATATTTGACGGCATGAGGTACGTCCCAACCATAGGTGAGATAAGCGGCTTCGGGACGGAATAGATAAGAGCTGGCTTTCACGACTTTGGCCGAAAGCTCCCGTAATGGCTCCAGATCATCAAGAATCCAGAACGAGCGGCCATGCGTAGCAAGAACCAGCTGATCGGCCTTGGCCTGAATGACCATGTCGCGAACAGGTACGTGAGGTAGGTTGCTCTGCAGTGACTGCCAGTTGCGGCCATCGTTAAAGGAGACGTAAACACCATCGAGTGTGCCGGCGAACAGCAGATCGGGATCGCGCGTATCCTGGCGCACAACGAAGCTCGACTGATTGTCGGGCAATCCGTGGGTAATCTTCTGCCAGTGGGCGCCATAGTCATGGGTCACATAAATGTACGGCTTGAAATCGTCCTGGCGGTAGCGGCGGGCCGCGATGAACGCAGTCCCTGGATCGTAGTGCGAGGGTTCAATCGTGCCGATGGTGGCAAAGGGCGGAAGTCCCGATGGCGTGACATTGATCCAGGTATGCCCCCCATCCTTCGAGACATGCACCAGACCGTCATCGGACCCCGCCCACAACACACCTTGGCGTACCGGCGATTCTGCCAGGGCAAATACGGTGTCGTAATATTCTACTGAGGTATTGTCCTGGGTCAGCGGGCCACCTGATGAAGCCTGTTTGGCCTTGTCGTCTCGGGTCAGATCAGGGCTGATCCTCTGCCAGCTTCTGCCTCCGTTGCTGCTGCGCAGGACGTACTGGGCGCCAACATAGATATCGTGCGGCTTGTACTGGGAAATCAGGATCGGATACGTCCACTGAAACCGGTATTTCAGTTTTGCCGCGGCGTGACCCATCGGATCATCCGGCCAGACGTCAACTTCCTGGTGCTGCCCGGTACGGCGATTGTATTTGGACAGGGCACCGTCATACCCGCCGGCATAGGTGATCCAGGGCTTGCCTGGAACCGGCACCACAAAGCCGCTTTCGCCGCCCATGAGGTAACGAATATCACCATTGGTGATTCCGGCCCCGGCACTGCGGCTTGGAATTTCGATGGTACCGCGATCCTGCTGTGATGCGTAGACGTGGTAGGGAAACTGGTCGTCGACAGCGACATGATAGAACTGTGCAGTCGGCTGATTGTCCTGCGGGCTGAATGTCTTGCCACCATTAAGAGTAACCGATGCACCACCGTCATTGCCGTCGATCATGATCTTGGGGTTTTGGGGATCAATCCAAAGGACGTGAACGTCGCCATGCGGCGGATGAAGCGGCGTAAAACTCTGGCCGCCGTCGGTGGATTTGAAGATCCCGCCGACCTCTGGCGCATAGACCGTATTGACGCTTTTGGGATCAGCATAGATGTGGGAAAAATACCAGGCACGCTGCGTCAATTCGGACTTGTGGAAGACGCGTGTCCAGGTTGCTCCGCCATCGTTGGAACGAAACACGCCGCCTGCCTTGGCTTCGATAATGGCGTAAAGCCGGTTGGAATTGGCGCCTGAGACCGTAATTCCAATTTTTCCGAGGATACCTTTGGGCATTCCCGGGTTGGTAGAAATATTGGTCCAGTGGGCGCCGCCGTCGGTAGATTTATAAAGTCCGCTGCCAGGGCCGCCGCTCGATAGTTTCCATGGCAAACGGTAAGCTTGCCACATGGCGGCATAGAGAATGCGCGAATTGTGCGGATCAATTGCCAGATCGATTGCACCGGTCTTGTCATTGACAAACAGCACCTTGGTCCAATGCTGTCCGCCATCGCGGGTCTCATAGACGCCACGGTCGGGGTTGGGACCAAAGACGTGGCCCAGAGCCGCAACCCAGACATGGTCGGGATTGTGCGGGTCGACGACGATCTGGCTGATGACATGGGTATGCGATAGTCCAATATGCTTCCAGGTCTTGCCGCTGTCCGTGGATCTATAGATGCCATCGCCGGTGGCCATGTCACCGCGGATCGCCGATTCACCCATGCCGGCATAGATCACATTGGGATCGGAAGGAGCGACGGCGAGAGCTCCGACCGCGCCAGATTTGAAGGTATGGGTGGAGATGAGCTTCCAGTGAAGGCCGTAATCCTGCGTCTTCCAGACCCCGCCACCGGTTGACCCGAAATAAAATGTACCGGGTTGGGTTGCGGCACCAGCGACCGCGATGGAGCGGCCGCCCAGAAAGGGACCGATGTTGCGCCAATGCAGCGCCGCATAGCTCGCTGCCGGTATGGAGCCGGCACTCGCCGTACCCGCAAGGCTCCCTGCACACAGCAAAAGTATGGGAACAAGACTCTTAGAACGGCAGCGTGCCATGGACAGACATTCCTTATCTTGACGAGACCGTGGCGAACCTGCGCGTGCGGTCATGACGGACGGGGTGCTCGACATCGCAGCCGCCGGCACTCCCCCTGCCGCCGGGGCCCCAGTATTGATGTGTCGGCGGGAGCCTCCACCAATTGGCGGGATTGGTGAAGCCCGGGATGATCAAATTGTGCTGAGGACCCCGATGTGCGGCGGGGCTGAGCTCTGCCATCGGGGCAGGGATCCGTGACCGCCGCCAACTCCGCGACCCGGGCACGCCTTGCGGAGTATTGAGCCATCGCCTGGCTCGCCTTGTGCGGGTTTGGGTGTGACGGAGCTAAGAGCCTGCATGCCCCCTCGCGGCTGCATCGCGGTGGGTCTTGCCCCCGCGTCGCGGCGCTCGGGCGCGGGGGGCACGGCAATGCCGGTGCAGAAGGCAATGCGCCGCTCTTGCGTCGGAGGCGATTGCCAGATCGACACGTTGCAAGACGCGGTCAGTGCGAACACCTGTCTGCGTCCGCGCGACGCGAGGCTATCGGGGTGTGCAAGCCAGGCCGTGGAGTATTTGGGGACTGGCTCCCGTTCCACCTGGTACGGGATTTCTTGCCAGGCAGGTCATGATCGCGGCTGAATTTGCCAACGACTTCCTGCTTTGCCGCCTTGCGCGCCGAGTGGCTTGATGGTCGCGTCCCCCATGATGGGGTCCATGGCCAGGGGGTACTTTGGGAAACGGTAGGCCGGTTAAAGCGGGGGCACGGATGGAGGGTCTGAACCGTCGCCGCAAACTCTTGGTTCGCATTGACCCGTCGAGGTTAAAACGATAGCAGACTGAGATGGTTGGCACCGAGGCGGTCTTTGCTTTTCAATTCCGATCAGTTTCTGTTCGAATTCCTCCCGGCGGTCTTCGTTGGCTTCTTTGCCATTCGCATGCTGATGGGTGGGCGTGCTGCGCAATACTGGCTGGCCGCGGGCTCGCTGGTCTTCTACGCCTCCGCGGGATTGGCGCTTCTGCCCCCGCTTCTGGTGTCGGCAGTGACAAACTTCATGATTGGCCGGGCCTTGGCTCGCCGTGCTGCGAGCGATCAGCGCCGTGGCGCAATCCTGTTTCTCGGCGTCGGCTTTGATCTCTCACTTCTTGGTTACTTCAAATACGCGGCCTTTATCGTAGGCAATCTCGATGCTCTGGGTTTCAACTTTGCCGTACCGCATATCACGTTGCCGCTAGGAATTTCCTTTTACACCTTTACGCAAATCGCCTTTCTGGTCGACGCCGCCCGCGGCCAGGCCGCCGAATATGATTTTCCGCGCTATCTTCTTTTTGTCAGCTTCTTTCCCCATCTGATTGCGGGCCCCATCATCCATCACAAGCAGATGATGCCGCAGCTGACGCCTGAAAAGCTAAGCGAAAACAAGCTGGACAACGCACCGCGAGCTATCATGCTGTTTGCCATAGGCCTGGCGAAAAAGGTCTTGCTGGCCGACGGCTTCGCACGCCTGGCCACGCCCGTGTTCACGGCGGCAAATCAGCATTCTGCACCTGGCTTGATTTCTGCCTGGGGAGGCATGCTGTCCTACACCTTTCAGATCTATTTTGATTTCTCCGGCTATAGCGACATGGCGTTGGGCCTTGCCCTTCTTTTTGGTGTCACGCTTCCGGTCAACTTTCTGGCGCCATACAAGTCCGAAAACATCATCGAGTTCTGGCGCACCTGGCATATGACCTTGTCGGCCTTTTTGCGTGACTACCTCTACATACCTCTTGGCGGTAACCGCAAAGGCAAGATCCGACGGTACATCAATCTGATGCTGACCATGACCATCGGTGGGCTGTGGCACGGCGCGGGCTGGACCTTTGTCCTCTGGGGCGCGCTGCACGGCTTCTACCTGCTCGTTAATCATGCCTGGCGTCTGAATGCCCAGCCGCGTGGCTGGAGGCTCTCCCCCCGCCTGGCAAAGGGGCTTACCTTCTTTGCGGTCGCCCTTGCCTGGGTGCTGTTTCGTGCCGATACCATGCATGCGGCATACTCGGTTTATGCGGGGCTGATCGGGCTGAACGGAATACAGCTGATGTCAAACGCGCTGAAAGTTTTTGGCATCCATCACGATTTCACGGTCTTGGGTCTGCATATCGTTCGGCAGGAGT
This sequence comes from Pseudomonadota bacterium, assembly GCA_021817355.1. The sequence continues at coordinate 15,845 of JAKAVI010000203.1, forward strand.
TTGACCAGAC
>JAKAVI010000369.1 GCA_021817355.1 Pseudomonadota bacterium
CGTCTCGGGCCCCAAGTGGAAGCACAGCGATTATACCGATCTTCTGTGCCTGCTTTATCTTCTCACCAAGACCATGAAGTCCAAGGGCCTGATCGCGCTCGAAGCCCATATCGAAAATCCCACTGAGAGTTCGATCTTCAAGCGCTATCCGCACATCACCAAGGACCCGTTCGCACTCGCCTTCATCTGCGACACGCTGCGGATGATGACCATGAGCCTCGAAGATCCGCACCAGGTGGAGACGGCCATGGAAAAGCAGCTCGAGAAATTCCACCACGAGGCCCTGTCTCCGGCCAACGCCCTGCAAAGCATGGCCGATGCCCTTCCCGCTCTGGGTATCGTCGCCGCCGTTTTGGGCGTGATCAAGACCATGGGGTCGATCTCAGAACCTCCCGAGATCCTCGGCAGCATGATCGGCTCGGCCCTCGTGGGCACCTTCATGGGCGTGTTTCTGGCCTATGGCATCGTCGCACCGGTCTCCACGCGCCTGAAATCCATCGTCGATGAGGATGCCCAGTTCTATCATGTGATCCAGGACATTCTGGTGGCCCACCTGCACGGCAATGCCGCCCAGGTCTCGGTCGAGATCGGCCGCGGCAGTGTGCCGAGCGAGGCCCAGCCAAGCTTCCAGGAGCTGGAAAAAGCGCTCGAATCGATTCCGCCCGCCCCATAACTAACGCGTGCCGGAGACCTCATTCTGCAGCGTCGCCCGCAGTCGGCGCTGCGCATCGAGCGCCACCACGAAGGTGGCAAGCCCGCCTGCCATCACACCCAAGGCCACCGCCAGCGCGATATCCTGCCTGGCACCAAGCACGACGATCGTGGTGACCACAATCCCGACCCATTGCGCAAGCGTGCGCGGCATGGCTGTCATCTCCTGGCGACAACGCCAAGGCTAGGACCAAATGTCCCGGCCACAAACACAGACGTTAAAACGAGGTTAACAGGGCTCTGGCAGGGACTCAATGTCGGCGCTGTTCACCTTCGGGCGGCACTTGACCCTCAGCGCGCAATAGGCGGCAAATACGCCCTTCAGCGCCACGCCCGCATCGGTTCATGACCCTTTCTGCTCCCCACCCAGACCAGCCCGACCCCAAGGCTTCGCGCTTTTTCACCGGCCGCACCGACTTCACCCGCAATGTGCGCCTGCTTCTGGCCGCACGCAGCGCGCGCAGCCTCGGTCAGGGGGTGACGGTGGCAAGCTTCAGCCTCTACCTCCATGCCCTCGGTTACAGCGGCGCCGCAATCGGCACAGTGCTGATGGCCGGGCTGATGTTTGGCGCGGTGCTGACAGCCATCGTCGGACCGCTCAGCGATCGCAGGAGCCAGAAGCGGCTGCTTCTGGGCTACGAAATCGCCGCCAGCCTGGCGGCGCTGGCCGCCATGCTCTCCAGAAACGAAGCCATTCTCATCTTTGCCGCCACCATCGCCGGCTTTGGCCGCGGCGCGAACGGTGCCGCCGGTCCCTTTGCTCCGGTCGAACAGGCCTGGATCGCCCGTGAGCTCGATGGAGCAGCCCGCCGCCGCGCCCTCTCGGTCAATGCCACTTTAGGTTTTCTGGGCATGGGCGTGGGCGCCGCCGCCGTCGCCATACCCGGCTTAAGGGCGCAGGGCTTTGCCAATCTTGACAGCTATCGGATGCTGTTTCTCGTCCCGCTTGTGGGCTCCTTGATCGCGATCGGCCTGCTGTTTTTCACCGCGGAAAAATCCCCCGTTCCCGTCATTGCGTCGTCGGCCGCCACCCGCGCCCGCAACGCGAGCATCACCCGCGAGGAAAACCGGCAATTGCGGCGTCTGGCAACAGCCAATGCCATCAACGGCTTTGCCATCGGCATCATCGGCCCTCTGATCGCCTACTGGTTCGCGCGCCGGTTCCTGCAGGGACCAACCCTGATCGGTCCGGCGATGGCCATCACCTTCTTCCTCGGGGCCGTCGGCTCGGGCCTGAACCGCCGTCTGGCCAACCGCATCGGCGTCGTGCGCTCGGTATTGTGGATGCGCGGTACCGGACTTGTCCTCATGATCGCAACCGCACTGGCCACAAGCTTTCCGGTGGCAGTTGCCCTTTACGCCTGCCGTGCCGCCTGCAACCAGGGCACCGCTGGCGCCCGCCAGGCCGTGGCCGCCGATCTTACCCGCGCCGAACGACGCGGCCTTGCGGCCAGCGTGCAGAGCCTGTCCCTGCAGATCCCCCGTGCCGCCGGCCCCATTCTCGGGGGCATGCTGATCCATTCCGGGGCCTTCGTGCTCCCCTTCCTGATTGCCGCGGCGCTGCAGGGAATTTATCTCATTGTCTACGGCAAATATTTTGGCGCTCTGGATCAGCGTGCCTGAGCCAGAGCGAGCCTTCCGGTCTTAACGCGTGGGACGGGGCGGAGTTAGCGCACCAAGGCTGCGGCAGGAGGAGGGGCAAGGACGCTTTCATGGAGGCGCCGTCCCATCTCGAGGAGCGCCTGCGCGGCCGGGCCCAGGGGCAGGCGTGATAAAAGCGGCAGCTGACGGCGAACGGCATCGCGCACCGCGCGGTCGTGCGGCACCGTCCCCAGAAGCTGCGGCACCTGGCGCAGGAAGGACCGGCAGGTCTGCGCCATGGCCTCAAGCGTGTAATCCGCCTCCCGTCCGCTATGGGCGCGATTGATCACGAGCTGCGGCAGACGCGAGCCCGTCGCCTTCTGCAGCAGCTTGGCAAAGGCATAGGCATCGGTCAGTGACGCCGGATCGGGGGTCACCACCAGAAGCGTGGTATCGGCGCACGCCGCAAAGCGCATCACCGCACCATCAACGCCGGCACCAAGATCCAGCAGCACATGGTCATAGCCTGCGGTCTGACGCAGTTTGGCACAGAGATTTTCCGCCGCGAGCGGACCCACATTAGCAAGCGCTCCCGAGCCTGATGGCGCGGCCAGAAGATCAAATCCCGCGTCGGTAGCAACCACCGAGCGCTCCAGGGGCTTTAGACCAGCCATGAAGGCTGGCAGGTCACCGCTCTCGCAAAGGCCCATCTGAACCCCGGCATTGGCAAGGCCAAGATCGGCATCGCACAGAAGGACATGTGCACCGGCCTTCACCAGTGCCTGGGCCAGAGCGATGGCAATCACCGTCTTGCCGGTGCCACCCTTGCCCGAACCGATCGCGGTCAGATGCGGCTTACGCATTGAGGCTCTCCAGAGTTGGCAAGGGGAGTGGCCGTCTCCAGGAGGGCACGGGCCAGTGACAAGGCACTCAGGGTTTCAAGCTGCCCGCCCAGAAAGGGTGAGCGGCTGACATGGGCAAGACAGAGCCTACTCGTTGCCGCCGCAGCAAGACTGCCAAGGCGCCGTGTGCCATCGAGGGCTGAGACCAGAAGCGTCTCCACACCCAGACGGGCCAGCTCCGCGCAGATCTCGGTCGTCTCTTCGGCATCACCCTTTGCCGAAACCACGGCGAGGCGCTCAAGCCCGCAGAGCCCGCCATAGCTGACGCAGAGCGCACCCGCAGCTTCAGCGCGCGGATCAAATCCTTCGGTGTCAACTACGGCGAGCTCTCCTGCCTCCCCCGTCTGGCCGACAAGCTCACCAAGCTGCGCCTGGTTCCCGGCAAGAGCGAACCCCGCTCCGACATGATCCGCAAAATGCCTGAGCCGATCCACCGCTCCGGCCCCTTCGCAATCGGCTGCGATGAGGCGCACCTTGCGTCCGATGCGCCCTGCCTGCGCACCAATGCGGCCGGCCATCACCGTCTTGCCGGAGCCGCGCGGGCCCAAAATGACGAACCCCTTGGCCTGCGCAAGGTCCAGGGGTGCACAACGCATGCGCTGATCCAGTGCCGCGGAAAGTGCCAGGGTCATGTCGCAGAGCCTTGTCTGTTCGGCCGCTTCAGCCAGACCATGGGCAAGCCCGTCCGCAAAACGATGGCTGCGCAAAAGCATGAGCAGGTCAGCGCGGTTGAAATGACGCTGCGGCCGCGGAGCAGGCGGCGTCGCACCGCGCAGGCGGGCGATGAGGCCATTGCGGAAGGCTGCCGCATAGGGCTCTGCCTCCATCTCGCTTATTTCGTCTTCGGCAAGGGTCAGCGCGCGGGCCACACCTTCTTCGATGCGCTCTTCGCTCAGACTGCCCGCCATCGCCACACGCACGAGAACCCCCTCCCCCCTGGCCTTCTGGCGCGAGAGAATGACCGCTTCCTCGCCCAGCTCGGCGCGGATGGCGGCCATCGCCGCGCGCATATCTGAAGCAATGAAGGTCTTGATGCGCACGACGCCTTACACCTGTCCCAAAGTGCGCAGCTTGATGCTGGCGTGGATCTCGTTCTGACTGATCACGGTGGTCTGGGCCCGGAAGCGTTCGATGATCGAGCGCACGAAGGGACGCACCTGCGGTGAGGTCAGCAGCACCGGGACCTCGCCCTGCTGCGCCGCCGCGTCGAAGCGATCGCGCACGCTCTGGATGAATTGCTGCAGCTGGCTTGGCGCCATCGCCAGCTGACGTTCCTCGCCCTGGCCGACAATGCTTTCAGCAAAGGTCTGCTCCCAGGCCGGCGACAGCGCGATCAGCGGCAGATAGCCAGCTTGCGACAGATTTTGATGGCAGATCTGCCGCGCCAGACGCGTGCGCACATGTTCGCTGAGATAAAGTGCGTTTTTGGTATGCCCCAGGGCCTCGGCAATGCCTTCGAGCACACTGGGCAGATCGCGGATCGAAATGCGCTCCGCCAGCAGGGTCTGAAGCACCCGCTGCACCCCGGTGATCGAGATCTGCGCAGGGATCAGTTCTTCCACCAGCTTCTTCTGCTCGGCGGGCAACTCGTCCAGAAGCTTCCTGGTTTCCGCATAGGACAGAAGCTCGGCCATGTTGGCCTTGAGGACTTCGGTAAGATGGGTGGTCAGAACCGTACCCGGATCAACCACGGTCAGGCCACGGAACGACGCCTCTTCCTGCAGCGACTGGGCAACCCACATGGCAGGCAGACCAAAGGCCGGTTCGCTCGTATGGGTGCCCGGCAGGTCGATCGGCCGACCTTGCGGATCCATCACCATCAAGGAACCGGGGAAGAGTTCGCCACGACCGGCCTCGACCTCTTTCAGACACAGCCGGTATTCATTGGCACCAAGCTGCATGTTGTCGAGAATGCGCACGCTCGGCATCACAAAACCCACTTCCTGGGCAAGCTGACGGCGCAGCGCCTTGATCTGATCGGTGATGCGCTGTCCCTTGACGTCATTGATCAGGGGCAGGAGCGCATAGCCCAGTTCGATGCGCAGCTGGTCAATGGCAAGGCTCTTGGAAATCGGCTCTTCGCTGGGCTCGTTCACCGCCCTCGCGCCCTGCTCGGCAGCGATCTGGGCCCTGAGGGTCTCACTCTTCTTCTTGTGGGCAAGAAAGGCGGCGCCACCGATCAGCGCCGACAGCAGCATGAAGACTACGGTGGGCATGCCCGGGATGACCGCAACGATCGCCATCACCGCACTGGCCACACCAAGGGCCTGGGGATAATAGGACAGCTGGCCGATCAGGGCCTTGTCCGTCGCCCCTTCGACACCGGCCTTGGAGACCATAAGACCGGCCGCAGTCGAGATGATGAGCGCCGGCAGCTGGCTGACCAGTCCGTCGCCGACCGACAGTACCGTGTAGGTCTGGGTCGCAGCGGTAAAGCTCATGCCGTTCTGGGCCATACCGATGATGATGCCGCCGATGATGTTGATGCCGACGATCAGAAGCGAGGCTACAGCATCGCCGCGCACGAACTTGCTCGCACCATCCATCGCGCCGAAGAAATTCGATTCCGCTTCCAGATCCTTGCGCCGCTGACGGGCCAGCTTCTCATCAATCAGGCCCGAAGACAGATCCGCATCGATCGCCATCTGTTTGCCGGGCATGGCATCGAGGTTAAAGCGTGCCGCGACTTCGGCGATGCGCCCCGAACCTTTGGTGATGACGACAAAATTGACGATGACCAGAATGGCAAAGACGATCAGGCCGATGACAAAATTGCCCTGCATGATCAGCTTGCCGAAGGCCTGGATCACATAACCCGCTGCAGCCGTGCCACCATGGCCATGGCCAAGGATCAGGCGCGTCGAGGCCAGGTTGAGGGCCAGACGCATCATGGTCGAGATCAGAAGCACGGTCGGAAACGAGGAAAACTCGAGCGGCTTCTTGATGAAGACCCCGGTCATTAGGATCAGTATCGCAAAGGACAGCGAAAAGGCCAGTGAGATGTCGAGCAGCCATGGCGGCAAGGGAACGATGAGCACGACCAAAATGGCCATGATCCCGATCGCCAGCGCAAGCTCGGAGCGGCGGATGAGTTCACCGAGGCTCTGCACGTTGAAGCGCAAACCCGCAGGCGGCGTCGTGGCGATGTCACTCATGCAAGATCAGCCTCGTTCAGCCTGCCATCCGTGCTTCGCCCGGAGCCGGAACCGCAAGACCGGACTGGCCATATTCGCGCAGCTTGTTGCGCAGCGTGCGGATCGAAATACCCAATATGTTGGCCGCATGGGTGCGGTTGCCAAGGCAGTGGTCGAGGGTGTCGAGGATGAGGTCACGCTCGACGTCGGCCACCGTGCGTCCGACCAGGGGCTTTGGCCGCAGGCCCTCGCTTTGGGCGCCCGCAGGCCCCACCGGCAGGCGCATGACCATCTCACCTACCTGGGTGCCGTCCGGAAGACGAATGGCATCTGGTTCGATTTCGCTGCCATGGGCCAGCAGAACCGCCCGATGCATGGTGTTTTCGAGCTCGCGGACATTGCCGCGCCAGCCATGACTGATCAGGAGCCGCTCCGTCGCCGAGCCCAGCGGTCGGCGCGGCGCGCCATTGGCCTCGGCATATTTGTGGGCAAAGTGCCGGGCCAGCGCCAGGATATCGCGCGGCCGGTCCCGCAAGGACGGCAGGCGCAGATTGACGACGTTGAGGCGATAGAGCAGGTCCTCGCGGAAACTGCCAAGACGCACGGCTTCACTCAGATCGCGATTGGAGGTGGCAATGATGCGGATGTCGACCTTGACCGGCTTGCCACCGCCCACCCGGTCGATCTCGCGCTCCTGGATCGCCCGCAGGAGCTTAGCCTGCAGCCGCACCTCCATCTCGCTGATTTCATCGAGCAGCAGCGTGCCGCCATTGGCTTCCTCAAACTTGCCGACACGCCTTGCAATGGCCCCGGTAAAGGCACCCTTCTCATGGCCGAACAGTTCGGATTCGAGCAGATTGTCAGGAATGGCCGCGCAGTTGACCGAGATAAAGGGCCTCTCCGCACGCGACGATTTCTTGTGGATGTAGCGCGCCATCACCTCCTTGCCGGTGCCACTCTCACCGGTGATGAGGATCGAGGCATCACTGCCGGCAACCTGATCGGCGAGGATGATGACCTTGGCCATCGCATCGTCTTCGTAAATCATCTGATGGCTGTCATCGGCGACGGCAGCCAACACCGCGGCGATGAGTTCCGGATCGGGCGGCAGGGGCAGATACTCCTTGGCCCCGGCGCGGATCGCATCGACGGCACGGCGCGCGTCGGTACCGATGCCACAGGCTACCACCGGCGTGCAGATGCGTTCACCCGCCAGCGCCCGCACCAGCCGGCCGATATCCTCGCTCACGTCCGCCAGCACAAGATCGGCGCCGCGTCCGGACCGCAGCTCCGCCAGAGCCTGATCGATGTCGCCGGCATGGGTGACTTTTGCCCCGCGCGCCATCGCAATCTTGGTCGCTGCCCCGATCTGGCCCTGCAAACCGCCGATGATGAGTAACCGCATGATTGAGTATCCCTCTTGCCGGCCTAATGCTGGCCGGTCTTGATGATTTCGGTCATGGTGACACCGAGACGATCTTCGACGAGCACCACCTCCCCGCGTGCCACCAGGCGGTTATTGACGAAGATATCGATCGCTTCACCCACCTTGCGGTCGAGCTCGACGATGTTACCCTTGGAGAGCCTGAGCAGTTCGCTGACCTCCATCGCGGATTTGCCAAGCACGGCCGATACCGTCACCGGTACGTCAAAGACGGCCTCAAGATCATGCGAGCTAAGATTGGGGTCGCCTTCGCCTGCACCGGATGAGCGCAGAAGCGCGTCACCACCTTGCGCGTCGTTCTGGGCCAGATCCGGCAGATCGACATCATCTTTTTCTGCCACGGTCTACTCCTTGATCAGTGAAATGGGACTGGATTGAAACTGGGCAAAATGCTGGGCCGCGGTTGACATCAGCGCCCGCTCGATCACGGCAGTGGCGCGCTCGGCACCGCCGCCACGCCATTCGATGCGGCAATCGGCATTGGCCAGGGCCGGATCGACGATAAGGGAAATCTTGCCATCAAAGCCTTCATGCTCGGCGATCTCCTCAAGGCGCGGTCCCAAGGCTTTGGCCACGTCCGCGCTTGCCCGCAAGGTCAGGCGCGGCTCACCGATGGCCTGATGCAAGGCCAGCCTGAGGGCATCTTCCACCGCAGCCGGAGCAAAGGCATCGAGCGCCGAGCCGGCCAGCGCCCGCGCCGCAGCCAACGCAATGGTCGCCGCCTCGGCCCGCAACTGCTCGACCTGTGTCGAGGCACGGGCGAGAGCCTCGCGCACCGCCTTGACGGCATCTTCCGCGCTCGCCGCGACCGCCTCCAGCGCCCGCACTTCACCCACCCTCATGCCCTCGTTCATCGCCTGCCGGCGCAGGGCCTCGATGTCGCCCTGGGTGAAGGACTGGCGCTTGCGCGAAACCGCCGCGTCGGAGGCAATATCCTTGTCGCCACTGAACACCGTATCGAAGGTAAATTTGATCGGTTCCATCAATACACCAGCTCATCCTCGCCCTGCTTGTTGGCGATCATGATTTCGCCCTTGTTGGCGAGATCCTTGGCGACATTGACCATGCGCATCTGGGCTTCATCGACGTCCTTGAGGCGGACCGGTCCCATCGCTTCCATGTCTTCGCGCAGGATCTTGCCGGCGCGTTCGCTGATGTTGGAGAAGAAGACGTCGCGCAGCGTGTCGGTGGCCCCCTTGAGGGCAAGCGCAAGCTTGTCCTTTTCGATGTTGCGCAGGAGGGTCTGGATCGAGCCCGGATCAAGCTTGCCCAGATCCTCAAAGGTAAACATCAGCGCCTTGATGCGTTCAGCTGAATCGCGGCTGCGTTCTTCCAGGGAGGTGAGGAAGCGCGACTCGGTCTGGCGATCAAAATTGTTGAAGATCTCGGCCATCATTTCATGCGCATCGCGCTTGGCGGTGCGCGCCAGGTTGGACATGAACTCCACCCGCAAGGTCTTTTCGACCTTGTCGAGAATATCCTTCTGCACGCTCTCCATGCGCAGCATGCGCTGCACCACCTCAAGCGCGAACTCCTCCGGCAAGGCCCCAAGCACGCGGGCGGCGTGTTCGGGCTTGATCTTGGAGAGCACCACCGAGACGGTCTGGGGATATTCGTTCTTCAGGTAATTGGCGAGGACGGTTTCATTGACGTTGGCGAGCTTGTCCCACATCGTGCGCCCGGCCGGACCACGAATTTCCTCCATGATGGTGGCAACCTTATCGGCCGGCATGATGCGCCCGATCAGCCGTTCGGTGGCCTCATAGGACCCCATCAGCGAACCGGTTGCCGACATCTGACCGACAAAATCGACCAGCACCTTCTCCACCACACTGGCAGTGACGGTGCCCAGATTGCTCATCAGCTGGGAGACTTCCTTGACCTCATCCTCATCCATCAGTTCCCACAGCCGCCCGCCATGATCCTCGCCAAGGGCCAGCATGAGGACCGCCGAACGCTCGGCGCCCGTCAGCTTGCTGATATCGTCCTTGCCTGTGCCTTTGAGTGAACTGCGTGCCATGGTGTTTTACGACGGTTGGTGAAGCCAGGTGCGCAAGATCGCGAGGGCTTCTTCGGGGTGGGCGTCGACGACTTCGCCGACCTTGCGGATGGAGGATTCGCGCACCTGTCCTTCGATGCGGGAAATGTCGATCATGGCCCCGCTGGGCACGGGCGGGGGCAGGGCCGCAGCCGGTGCTGCCTCGCCAAGCTGGGCCACCGAGGGGTTGGGCGCCGCGAGCTGGCCGACCGGCTGGGGCCCACCTAGCTGGGCCACACCCGGCGTTCCCGCCGCAAAGCCGCCGGTGCCTGCAAACATGCTGCGGATCAGTGGCCGACCAACAAACAGGCCGATGAGAAGGGCGGTGATCGAGAGGATGGCCGCCTCGATGATCTTGAACCAATAGGCGCTTCGCAGACCCAAAAATGGCCCCGAGGCCGCGGGCAAGGGACCGATGTCCATGCGGGCGAAAGGCATGTTGACCACCTCGACCCGGTCGCCACGGGCCTTGTCGTAGCCGATCGCGGTCTTCACGAGGCTCGTGATCTCGGCCAGTTCCTGCTTGCTGAGTGGGGTCTGCTTGGTCTTGCCATCACCAAGATGCTTGAGATGATCATCGACCACCACCGCCACCGAGAGGCGCTTCAAATCGCCGCCATCATTGACCGAGAGCGTCGTGGTCTTGGAGATGTCGTAATTGGTGGTCTCTTCGCTGCGCCGGGTCTTGGAAAGGGACTGGTTGCCGCCACTTCCGGTCGTGCCCTGTTTGCCGGGCAGAGCGGTGGACACCGACACCGCATTGCTCGTCTGGCCTTGCGTGCTGGTCGAGGACTGGTCAAGGGACTGCGTCGAGAGCGGAACCTTGCTGTTGGGATCGAAGGTTTCCGAGGTCTGCTGGGTGTGATTGTACTTGATGTCGGCCGCCACCTGGACCCGGACATGGCCAGGCCCGACCACGCTCGCCACGATGTCCTGGATGTGCTTTTTCAGCCGGCTTTCAAAATCCGCGGTCTGCTCATCCTGTCGGGCCGCCATCACGTCCTGGCCCGCATTGCCGTCTCCGCCCGCCAGAAGATCACCATGATCATCGATCACCGCCACCCGGTCCGGCTTGAGCCCGGCCACCGCCGCGGCCACCAGATGCTGGATGGCAACGACCTGCTCGCGGCGCAGCGGGTTTTCCGCCTTCAGCACGACCGATGCCGTGGGCGGGGTGCTGTTGCGCGCAAAAATCTGCCGGTGCGGCAGGACAAGATGAACCCGCGCGGCCTCAATCCCGTCGATAGTCTCGATCGACTGGGTCAGTTCGCCCTGCAGCGCCCTCAGCTCATCGATGCGTTCCACGAAAGCAGAGGTGCCAAAGGCATTGCTCTTGTCGAAGATCTCATAGCCGACGCCAGCCGAAGGCAGGTTCTGCGCCGCCATGTCCATGCGCAGCTTCTCGACCCGGTCCGCCGGCACCAAGATGGTGCCGCCACCGCCTTCGAGCGTGTAGTGCACATTCATGGCATCGAGCTTGGCAGTGATCTGACTGGCATCGCGCGTCGAAAGCCCGCCGAACAGGATTGACTGCGGCGGCGTTGCGATGACATCCGCAACATAAAGAAAGAACGCCGTCAGCGCCGCGGCCACTCCCGCCATCACGCCGAACCGTGCGGCGCCGACACCTCTCAGGAATTCCGGCAATGGCCTGCCCCCTCGTGAGCCGCAAGCACATCGCCCCGGCACCTTCTGCTAGGCAAACATTGCCGCCTCTGGGTAAAGGCAGCCTTAACGACAAACACAAAGAAGGCGACATGGGCTTCTGCCGTGCCGCCTTCTCACGTTTAGGATTTGCTAACTAATGACGATATTGCTGCACCCGTGTTGCTCTTAGCCCGGCGAGGCCAAAGCGTTCGATCGCCCGTTGCCAGGCGAGAAATTCCTCGATTGTCAGGGTATAGCGCCGGCAGGCGTCCTCGAGACTGAGCAATCCCCCGCGCACCGCCGCCACCACTTCAGCCTTGCGCCGGATCACCCAGCGTGTGGTACCGGGCTTGGGCAAGTCCGCCAGCGTCAAGGGACTGCCATCGGGCCCAATCACATATGTCGCCCGTGCTCTGCGGTCTTCACCCATATTCGTATGTTCTCCCGACTCACTACCCACAGCGAACATAGGTCCTCGCGCTTTAAAAAAGGGCCAAGCGACATGGTAAAAGAAAGTGAAACGACATGCGCACAATTCGAACAAATGCCTGATGCGCCGCTAGAAATTTGGCGCATCAGGATAGGGTTATGGTATCACCGCCAGGAGCTGACTGAGCATGTTCGTCGAAGTCGTGATGACCTTCGATGCCGCCGAATAGGCACTCTGCATGCTGATCAGGTTGGTGAATTCCGAATCGAGATTGACCGTCGATGATTCGAGCGACTTGGAGTTGATCGAGCCGGCACCACCGGTATTGGCGACACTGATGCTGGGTGTGCCCGAATTATTCGAGGTCGAATAGGCATCACCATTGACGGCGGCAAGCCCGTTGGGATTGGCAAACGTCGCCACCGGAAGCTTGTACATGTCCTGCGTCAGTCCGTTGGAGAACTGGGCCGTCACCACGCCGTTATTGCTAACCGTAACCCCGGTCAGCGCGCCAAACAGCGCACCGTTGACGTTCGATGATACCTGCGTCGAGGTGCTGTCGTACTGGGTCATGCCATTGGAGCTGCCCACCGTGCCAAGATTGAGCGAGACGGTCTGCGCCGACAGTCCCGACGAGCTATTCCACGGCAGGTTGAAACTGACCGTGCCGCTGGGCGGATTGAGCGAGGTATTGGCATTGGCAAGCGTGCCATCGGTGTTGAAGCTCATTGTCCCGGAATAGATCGGGTTGGTCGCCGGGGAGATGTTGGAGGCGTTCCCCTCATAGCTGACTTCATAGCTCCACTGATTGGCCCCGGTCTTGACAAAGGACAGCTGCAAGGGCTGCGAGCCGCCCTGGCCGTCAAAGATGTTGACCGTGCGCTGGAAGTTTGGCGCCACCGTGCCATTGGCCATGTCGCCGGCGACATAGCCGGTGGTGACAGGCGTGGAGGACTGCAGATTGGCGGCATAGGTAATCGAGGTGGTGGGATCTGCCTTGCCGGACATCGCGTTGATATTGACCGGCGACAGGTCATTCTGGTTGGACGGAATATTGCCGTTGGAATCAAGCGCCCAGCCCATCAGATAATAACCCGAGGAGTTGCGCAGATTGCCATTGGCATCGGGCGTGAAACTGCCGGCCCGAGTGTAAAAGAGCGAATTGGCTGAACCGGGGGATGTCGGCGAGGTATTGACGATGAAAAAGCCGTTACCGGTGAGCGCAAGATCAGTGTTCGAATTGGTCGACTGCAGCTGACCTTGCTGCGACACCAGCTGTCCGGTCGAGGCCGCAACCCCTGCAGAGGACACGTCCGAATTGCCCATGGCCGAGGCGAGGAGCGTCGAAAAGCTCGTCGCGCCGGTCTTGTAACCAACCGTGTTGAGGTTCGCGATATTGGCGGACGTGGTTCCAAGCGCCGTCGAATAGGCGTCGAGGGCCGTCACCGCGGTGGACATTGCACCATAAAGGCTCATGGTTTTCTCCTTACCTTACCGTTGCCGTCGCTTCGCGTCTCACGGTCTCATGCGTTGACGGGATTGCTTCTCAGTCCCGAGCGATTGCAAAAACAGCTCAGCCCGAGACGGCCGAAACAGAAGACAGCGGGAACTCCATGCCGCCCATCATCAGCTGCGGGGTGGAGCCGGACAGATCAACCTGGGTCACCGGACCACTGGTCGACACCGCCGAACTGACGTTCACACCGCTGCTGCCGGTCGCCGAGACCGTCAGCTTATAGGTGCCATCGGGCAGCTGGTTGCCGGAGTTGTCCTGGCCGTTCCAGGTAAAGGGATGGGTGCCCGCTGTGGTCTGGCCGGAGCCGACATAGACCACATTGTTGCTGGCATCGGTGACGGTCAGCGTCGTCGCCGCGGCATTGCTGCCAAGGGTATAGTCCCAGTTCGCCACGCCCCCCGAGAGCGGCGCCTCGCCATTGGTGAGCGTCACCGTCTTGCCGAGATAGGACACCGCATTGGAGGTGCCATTGCTCTGGGACAGATTGATCAGGGTCTGCAGATTGGAGTTGGTGTTGATCTGCTGCTCAACCTGGCTGAAAGCAACGAGCTGCTGGGTAAACTGGGTGCTGCTCATCGGACTGGTAGGATCCTGGTTCTGCAATTGCGTTGTCAGCAGCTGCAGAAAACTGTCGAAATTTCCAGACAGCTGGTTGAGCGCATTGGCGGTCGATGCCGGTGCTGTGCTCGAGGTCGTGGTCAGTGCGGGGGTAATCGTCGTCATGGGACGTCCTCTTAGACTTTGATATCGAGCCGGCCGCGGCCGGAATAATGGGTGGCCTGAACCGTGGTGATGGCCTGGCTGTCAGCGGCCGGACCGCCAGCAAGCGCCAGAGTTGAACCTGCTTTGGGGGCAAAGCCGCCGGCGTTCTGCTGCTCGCCCTGAAGCGAGAAATTGAGTCCATTGCCGGAAAGATTGATCCCGGCATCCTTGAGCGCGGTCTGCAGTTGGGGCGCATCCTGACGCAGCAATTGCAAGGTCTGTGGATTTGCCGCCTGCAGATGCAGCTGCGCCGTGCCATTGGGGCCGACATGCATCTGCACCGCGATGCTGCCAAGATCGGCCGGGTGCAACGCGATGTCGAATTTGCGGATGCCGTTGCGGCTCTGCGCGGCGATGCTGAAGGCCAGAAGGCCAAGATTGCTGATCGGAACGGCAGAAGGGTTCGTAGTCCTTGCAGCAGTCAGGGAAATGCTCACCTGTTGGGCAGGACCTGTGGTGGCCGCAGGGCCCGAAACGGCGGCAAGGCCAAGCGGCGAGGCGCCTGGGGCCTGGGCTGCGGGCGCGGCGAGCATCCCGCCAGGCGCTGTGCTGGCGGCCGCCACAGAGCGCCCTGAGGCGGCAGCAGAGAGGGGGCCAGCGCCATGGGTGGATGTGGGCGCAGCACTGGCAGTGGTGGAGGCTGGGCCCGGCGGTAGGGAGGGCGTCTGCGGGCCTGACTTTGATGCAAGACTGCCATCTTTGGCCTTGGAGGCGGACATGTCCTTTGCGCCCTCGCCCTGCGCGCTTGCAGAACTGTTGGCTCCGGCGCCTTGAGGGCCGCCATCCTGCGCGCCAGCAGCGAGCGCGGCCGTGCTGCCTACGAGGCTTTTGCCCCCATCGGAGCCGATCGCATTACTGAGACTGCCCGAGGCTGGCTTGGTCGCCCCACCAGGGGGAGCCTGCACTGCCGCCGCGCCCGACATGGCCAGCACCAGTGTCGAAGCACCTGTGGCGATGGCAGGCTTGGTCTGACTGCCGGATTTGCCCACCGCGGGCACCGCAGCAGACGAGGCTGCAGAGGAAATGATTGCTGGCGCAGTAGCCGGGCCCTGGGATGGGCCTGCCGTGGCGGAGATGACAAGCCGCAGAACCCCATTTCCTGCAAGTGTCGCGGCGCCCTGGGTGATGGCCTTGCCCTCTGGCGAGGAGGAGGGGGGTGCTTTCTTTGCAGATGACGGTTGGGGCTTTGCGCCTTGTGGTAGAGGCGCCGGTGGTGCGGACGCCGCGCTGCTCTTTAGCGCTGGGACAGCGGCCCGATCAGCTGGCGCTGCTGTC
This sequence comes from Pseudomonadota bacterium, assembly GCA_021817355.1. Next base: position 15,441 of record JAKAVI010000369.1, read on the forward strand.
CCTGCTATAGACGCGCTGCCCGCTTTCTCGGCGGAGGCTGTGGAATTCGGCGAGGCTTGGGGCGTGGACACGCTCGTGCTTTGCGCCTGGCTCCCGGTAACCGGGGTTACGGCATGCAAGAAGGCCGCTTCGCCCGCCGAGCCCTGAGGGCCAGGCGACACCACCTTGGACGCGGACGCATTCGCGCTGGAGCTGTTCTGGGGATTCTGTGCCGCAACCAATGTCGCCTGAAGCAGAAGCAGATGGGTGGCGAAGGGCTCACCCGCACCGGAGCTGGAC
>JAKAVI010000345.1 GCA_021817355.1 Pseudomonadota bacterium
TGTCGGTGGGCGCCGTAGCTTGCGACGGCGTAGCATCGACGCGCCCTGCGGCGATGGTGATGCTCATATGCTGAACGCGACTCCATACCGGGCCGTTCACCCTTGCTGATGCGGATACGTCATGCCCGCATCAAGAGGTATAAAGCGACCACCTACTAGCGAATCATATTAATCAGCTGCGCCGTTCGCGCAATATGTGCGTAGCAACATTGGGTGCGCCGAAAACGGAATATCCCCAATCCCTCTCCACCCCCTCCAGGGGTCTGTCCCAGCCGTAGCCCTGTATCCTGCCACAAGCCGACATCCTGCCCTAACGGGATGAGGCCGCGGCCGGCCCCGCATGCGACGATTTAGCCCCGCCCGCCCCTTGGTCGCGCCCCCCGGACGGCGCCCCTGCCAGCTCCTGCCTGCGCGCCCTTTGAGGGAGCAGCATGGGGCTTCAGGCGTCCCACCAATTCATCCGTATACGGATATATTGCGGGTGCGCAGGCGAAAGGCGGCAAGCCTTTCGCGCCTTGCATTTACCTTGCGACAAGAGCTTTGGTTTCCTCGCTGAAGGCGAACACCACCTCCTCATCGGGTGTGGCAAGGGATTTGCTTTTGCCCCGATAGGAAAAACTGTGCAGCAGGTGGCGGATGAGTTCGAGACGGGCGGTCTTCTTGCTGTCAGCACGCACCACATGCCACGGCGCTCCCGGATGCGAGGTCCGGCCCAGCATCACATCGCGGGCCTTGCTGTAATCCTTCCAGTGCTTTTGCGCCGCCTCATCGATCGGCGAGATCTTCCACTGCTTCAGCGGATCCTCACGTCGCTGCGCGAGACGGCGTTTTTGTTCGGAGCGTGAAATATCGAGATAATATTTGCGCACGTGCAGCCCGTCGCGCACCAGCATCGCCTCGAACGGCACCACCATGTGCAGAAAGGTTTCGACCTGTTCCTTGCTTGCGAAGCCCATTACCCGTTCAACACCGGCACGGTTGTACCAGGAGCGATTGAAGACCACGAACTCCGCTGCCGCCGGAAGAAAGGGAACAAAACGCTGAAAGTACCACTGTGTCTCTTCGGTATTGGAGGGCTTGCCCGGCGCATGGACACGGGTTTCTCGCGGGCTCATATGTTCGGTCAGCCGCTTGATGGTGCCATCCTTGCCCGCGGTATCGCGCCCTTCCAGAATGACCAGGACCCGGGCACCATCGCCAATCAGCTGTCGCTGCAATTTGACCAGTTCGACCTGCAGCTCATAAAGGCTGCGCTGATAATGCTTGTCCTGCTCTGGATCCTCGTCCCCGCCGCCAGCCTGTCTGTGCTTGCCCACCGCCTTAGCCCTCCTCCAGTGCCCGCACCAGCAGAAGCTCGCGCCCACCCTGATCGTGCAGGCGCAAAGCTCCCACCCCGAAGACCTCGGCGAGCACTTTATCGCTGAGCGCGCTGGCCGGCGCACCGGCTGCCACGATCCTGCCCGCCTTCATCACCAGAAGACGGTCGCAAAAACGCACCGCCAGCGCCAGATCATGCAGCGTCACACAGACCGCGGTACCGCGCCCCGCCTCTTCGCGCAGGAGCCGCATGAGCTGCAGCTGGTGTCCAGGATCCAGGTGCGCCGCAGGTTCGTCGGCCAGAAGCACCGGCGCCTCCGTGGCAAGGGCCCGGGCCAGCAGAACGCGGGCCCGTTCACCGGCTGAAATCCCGTCCATGCGCCGTTCGGCAAGATCACTGGCGTCACAGCGCCTTAGGGCCCGGCTGATAGCCTCTTCATCCGCCCCGCCCAGGCGCTCGAGCGAGGCCTCATGCGGCAGCCGCCCGAGGGCCACGACGCGTCGGGCCAGCATCGGCCAGTGGGCCTCATTGCTTTGGGGCAGATAGGCCAGAGCACGGGCCCGGTCCCGGACCTCCCATTGGCGCAGCGCGCGCCCCAGAAGCGTGCACGCGCCGGCAGTTGGAGTCAGAAGGCCCAGTGCGAGGCGCAGCAGCGTGGTTTTGCCGGCGCCATTGGGACCGATGAGCCCGGTTACTTCTCCCGGGGCAAAGCTGCAGCTGACGCCATTCAGGACCTGGCGGGAGCCATAGCTGAGGTGAACATCGCCAAATTCCAGCGCCGGGCTCATGGCGCCCCGCGCAGCTGGAAGATCAGCCAGATGAAAAATGGGGCGCCGATCATCGCGGTCAGTACACCAAGCAGCAATTGTCCGTCCGGCGCGATCAGGCGTACCGCCACATCGGCCGCCGCCACGAGTGCAGCCCCTCCCAGAGCCGAGGGCACGATCAGCCGCGACGGCTCGTGGCCATAGAGCGGACGCAGCAGATGGGGCACGACCAGACCGACAAAACTCACTGCCCCGGCAGCCGCGGTCGCAGCACCGGTGGCCAGGGCGACACCCAGAATGATACGGCGGCGCATGCCATGGACATCAATGCCAAGACTATGCGCGGCGTCCTCCCCGAGGGTCAGCGCATCAAGTCCGCGCCCGGCGCTCAGCAGAAGCGCAATGCCGAGTGCCACCAGAGGTGCGGCAAAATAGAGATCCGCAGGCGTCCGATCATTGAGCGAACCCAGCATCCACATCACCATTTCGCTCATGGCATAGGGATTGGGCGCCATCGAAAGGGCGAGGGCCGTCAGGGCTGTTGCAAGACTGGCAACGGCAACGCCGGCCAGCACCAGCGCCATGGTGCCCGCGCCGCTGCGTGACAGCCCGTAGAGGATGGCCGCGGCGACAAGCGCGCCACCGATGGCAAAACCCGGAAGAAACATCAGGCTGGTTCCGGTCCAGCCAAAATAGAGCGCAACCACCGCGCCCAGTCCGGCGCAGGCAGTCACCCCTGTGACCCCCGGCTCGGCCAGCGGATTGCGGAACAGGCCCTGCAGGGCAGCGCCACTGGCCCCTAACGCTGCCCCTACGAAAAGAGCCAGAAGCGCCCGCGGCAGGCGGATGTCGCGGGCGATCACCGCAGCAAAGCCATGGCTGTGGAACAGGCCGAGCAGGAGCGCCACAGCCGACAGATGTGAAGGGCCGAGCAGA
>JAKAVI010000240.1 GCA_021817355.1 Pseudomonadota bacterium
TCTTTTGCCGCCGGATGGGGTCACCGATGAGGCGACCGCAATTTCCGGATAGGGGTGGGTGAAGGGGCGCAACTGACAGGTGGCATCAACCAGCTCGAACCAGTCGGTCTTGATCGTAACCCGCTCGCCCTGAAAAAGTCGCACGATGACTTCCAGAGCTTCAACCATGCGTGTGCGCTGCACCGAGGGATCGATGCCCATGGAAAACGCATCCGATGGCAGCAGGCCCGGTCCGACGCCAAACATAATACGCCCACGTGTCTGATGATCGAGCTGAATGATCCGGTTAGCGGCCATAAGCGGATTATGATACGGCAAGGACACCACGCCGGTTCCGAGTTTGATCCGCCGTGTGCGCTCGGCAACGGCGGCTATGAAAAGCTCGGGACTGGCGATGATTTCGAAACCAGCGGAGTGATGCTCTCCAATCCACGCTTCATCATAACCAAGCCGATCAAGATGCTCGATCAACTCCATATCCCGCTGGATGCAAAGCGTGGGATCCTCATTTACGGGATGAAAGGGTGCCAGAAATATGCCGCTTCGCAGTCGCATCGTCATGATTGTACCTTCTGTGGTATTTCGTCCTGTCAGTGTGGCTCAGAGCAGGGGCGGCGGGAAGGGGCCAATGGCCTGCTCTGCCGCTAGGGCAACCTCAAATAATCTGGCTTCGCCGTGCTCAGGCCCAATCAGCTGAACACCGATTGGCAGGCCTGCATGCCGAGCGGCTGGAACAACCAGAGCCGGAGCATGAAGTGCCGTAGGGACTGCGATCCAGTTGAGCGCTGACATGTAGGGGGCCTCAATGCCATCGACTGGAAAGCGGCGGGCGTTCAGGGGCATGGAATGGTCATGGAAAAATGCGGGGACCGGCGTGATCGGAGCAAGAATCGCGTCATAGCCCTGACGGAAAAAGCCGTTCAGACTGCGTTTGTAGCTGTCACGCTTGTGCCTTGCAGCTGCGATCAGGTCCTGTGGCGCGCTAGCCCGTAGACGGTAACGCGCTTCACCGGTTTCATCACGGCCTTCAGTGACTAGACGGATGTCGTCCTGGCGCCGCGCGGCCATTGCCTCACGCAAATGCGCAGGAAAGCTCGCAGCGATAGTGGCAATGAGAAGGTCCAGATAGGTCTCGAGTAGCGCCTCAGCATTGAAGTCGGGAAAGACGTTGTCGACAGCAAAGCCCACCGCAGAAAGGCGTTGGGCCGTCTGTTCGACGGCCTCCTTTACGCACTGCGCAAGTGGCCAGCCCGGTTGCGCACTCCATACTGCAATCCGTCCCTGCGTAGCCGCTCGGGGCTCGGTGAAGGGCCGCTCCCTCAATACATCCCACATCAACTTGAGATCTTTGACATTACGAGCCATGGGACCGGCCACATTCAGATCAACCTCCTGATTTGTGCCGGGTGCGGGAGGAATGTGTCCCTTCAAAGGCAATGATCTCCAGCTTGGTTTGAGCGCGCAAACACCACAGAAATTTGCTGGGTGGCGCAGGGAGCCGCCAATGTCCGAACCAAGTTCCAGTGGCGTGATATCCGCAGCGAGGGCGGCGGCTGCGCCTCCGGAGGATCCTCCAGAGGTCCGGGAGAAGTCGAACGGATTATTGGTTGTACCAAAGAGCGTATTGTAGCTCTGGAAATCGCCAAGCATGAGCGGCACGTTGGTCTTTCCCCAGATCACAGCGCCTGCCTTGCGCAGACGAGCCACCAGTTCGGCGTCAGCACAGGATCGTGGGCGATTGGCAAAGTCCGGGCTGCCTGCAGTCGCAGGCATACCGTTGACGTCGAAGCCATCCTTAATGGTCATGGGTAGCCCTGCGAGAGGGCCAAGTTCCGCACCGCGAACGCGGGCATCGTCGAGAGCGCCTGCGGCCTGCCGGGCGGCGTCGAGATCTTCCATGATGACGGCATTCAACTTGCCGTGATGGGCACGTTGCCTGGCTACATGCAGGTCGAGGAGCTCAAGCGCCGATATGCGCCGATGGGCGAGGTCGTCCAGCATCTGTATTGCCGTAGCGTAACGCATAATCATGGCCAACTCCGACTTCCCACCTCAGCAGAATGGCATAAGCTGGTCATGCCGAGCAAAGTGGAGGGACCCATGCGCGCCGCAGTTTTTCATCAGGCAGGACAGCCCCTGGTCATTGAAGAGATCGCCGAACCCCGCCCATCGCCACATGATTTGATACTGAAGGTTCGGGCTTGCGGTATCTGCGGTTCAGATCTGCATATGACCGAGCCTGGGTCGGTCCTTGGTCTGCCTTCTGGCTCGATCATGGGACATGAATTCGCGGGTGAAGTGGTGGAGGTGGGGAGCGCTGTGCGCACCGACTGGCGCACCGGAACGGCAGTCGTGGGATTTCCCTATCTGTGCTGTGGAGAGCGTATACCGTGTCCCAATCTCACCCTTGGTCTTGGCTCAGGTGCCTGTGCACATGGCGCCGGAATCGGGCTGGGTCAGAGGCATGGCGCCTACGCCGACTATGTTCGCATATCTGCCAATGCCGCGTTCAGGATTCCAGCAGGCATGAGCTATCGCGCTGGCGCGCTGGTTGAACCGCTCGCCGTAGGATTGCACGCCGTCGATATGGCGAAGCTCGATCGCAACGCTGTGGTCTTAGTTGTCGGTGCCGGACCAGTGGGGCTCGCGGTAATCTTGTGGGCACGGTTCCTGGGTATGCGTCATGTTCTTGTCAGCGAAAGATCGGCGGTCAGGCGTCAAATGGCGGCACGCTTTGGTGCGAGCGACGCCATCAACCCGGATGAACCGCTCGCCGGGCAGGTAGAGCGACTGGCCGGACGTAGTGCCGACGTTATCTTCGAGTGCGTCGGCGCACCAGGAATGATCGCGCAGACCATGGCAGAGGCACCGCGGGGGGGACGCATTGTGGTCGCCGGGGTCTGTCAGCAGCCCGACACCATTTTCCCGCTTGCCGGGATCGCCAAGGAGCTCAATCTGCAATTTGTACTTGGCTACCGTCCGGCCGACTTCGATTACGTCATCGCGATGCTGGGATC
>JAKAVI010000448.1 GCA_021817355.1 Pseudomonadota bacterium
CGCCATCTTCTTGCATCAATGACCTCGAGCTCTTGTGATGAGCATGGGCACCCATGATCGTTGCGGCCTGAGGGCTCCCTCTCCACCCCAGGCAACGCCAGCATCCCGAAAACCCGGACGTCTGGGTTGTTCTATGGTCCCGCGTTGCGCCGCGACCCCGCCACGCCAGACCATGGCGATCCTGGAACACCTAACCTTCTCATCGGTCTTTCCCGGTATTGTCCGCATGCCCGCCATCATGCTTTCTCACCTGCGGTGGCATTGAGAAAGCCATGACCCTCAGCACGGGATGGCCATGAAGATCGCGGATCGGAAGATAGAGAAGGCCGGTGCTCGGGTCGACGGCCACCGAATGCGCGTCGTCACCGACATAGCCTTGCCATAGTTTGCGAACCTCAAGGCCGCTGATGCCGAAGACGGAAACCACGCCGCTCTCGCTGGCGACATAGAGACGATGGCGTAGCGCATCGAAGGCAAGGACGTCCGGGTCCTTGCCGAGAGTATGCACGCCCATGACCCGCCAGTTTCGCAGGTTAAGGACAAGTAGCCGCGCATTGCCGTCACAGGCAATGAATGCCAAACGTGCGGCGTCATCGAGCAGAAGTCCATGATTGTGGACACAGGTTGCCGGTAGGGCAACGCGCCGGATGATGGTGCCGGTGCTCGGGCGAATAACAGCCAGCAGACGCCGGCTTTGCACGTTCACCAGGATCTTGCGGGAGGAAGGATCAAAGACCGTCATCCCGGCAGCGCCGCGCAGCGCGATCCTTTCCACCACCCGGTTGGTCGTGGTGTCGACGACTAGATCCTGTCCGCCAAACTCATCGGAGACGAAGAGCCTGTGCAAATATGGAACATAGGCCGAGCCATCCGGGAAACGGCCGCCGGGAATGCGCGCGAGCACCCCCAGCGTGGTCGCATTCAGGACCGCAACCTGCCCAGAGCCCATCACCCGGTTCAAAAGCGATCCGGTCACACTGACATAGACCCGGTTGAGGGCGGGGACGACGGTGATGCCGGTGGCACCATCAAACCCGCGCAGATCGGCCAGCACGCGGTTGTGCAGCGTGTCAAAGACCACCACCCGACCATCCCCCATATGGGAGATGAACAGTCGGTGCAGGGGGCCATCGAGGCTCAGATAATCAAACCTCGACGTACTGCCCGGAAGCCGGACAGTCGCCCGCGTCACCAAAGCTGGCGCCGAAGCGGCACGGACCGCGACCACAGGTACAAGGCCGATCACCGCGGCGGCCGCCCCACGAAGGGCGAGGCGGCGAAGCGGTAGCGCGGCAGCCCTGAGGATGGCAATCATCCCATCGCTTGGCAGTGAAAAGCTTGGTTCTCGGGAAACCCTTGCCAGGGGCTTGATCATGGGCGGTGCTCCACGGGGACAATCAGAATTTAGGGTCGGCCGACGCGCTCTACATTACGCCACCACGGCCCTGATGAAACCAGCGCCAAAGAAGGCGGCAATCCCTCTATGCTGACATCCTCCCCGTCCTAAATGGCGGGGAGGATGTCAGCGAAGGATGTCTGGGGGCCAACTCTGTCTCCCGACCGAAATTTTCCAGGTGAAGACGGTAATGATCGGGAACGAGGATCGCGTAGCTGACGATATGGCACCGCCCGCAGCCAAGGACTCTGGCAATCAGGATGCGGAAGTTGGGATATACGCGGTGGTGCCGACACTCGCCCGCCTGACCGGCTGGCAAAAGTCTCCGCAAGGCGCCCGGGCAGCTTCACATCACAACGGGCAGCGGGCCAGCAAACCCCAGGAGCCTGACGAAGGATCCCCTGCCACAATGCCAAACGGAACGCACCGGCTTTCCCGCGCACACGGCAGGGCCTCCTGCCCGGACATGAGGGCACCGTCAGGTTTGCGACAATGGATGCACATTACGGTGGCGGGATTTTTTGCCATCCTGGCAGGGCTTTGTGGCCTGCGCGCGGCGAACGCCGCGCCAGGGCGTCACGGATCCGGCCTCTTCGCTGCGCTCAGCGAAGAGCGCGCTCGGCTCGCAGCCGATGGCATCTCCTTTAGCGGTTTTCTTCAGGGCGACGGCTCCCATGTGTTTTCCGGCGGCCTGCCGCACGCGCTTGGCTTCGATGCCCAGAGCCTCATCGACGTCTCTCTCACCCTCAACACCGGAAAACTCTTTGGCTGGCAGGGTGGCACCCTCTTTCTCGATGCGCAGAGCCACAGCGGCCAAAGCGTCGTGCCCAATCAGGTGCCAGCGCTCGCTGATCCCGACAACATGGATGCAGGCCCTCAGACATCGCTTGATCGCGCCTGGTTCCAGCAGTCACTGTTCGCCCACACCCTCAAGCTGCGCCTCGGCCTCATGTATGTCGATGACCCGCTAAAGCCCGCAAGCCCCGGCGTTCAGGCCGGGGTAAGGGCGTCTTGGGCGATGCGATAGCAAGCCGTGTGGTTGATGGCTTTCTTGCGCTCAATCCGGCGTCCGCTGCTGTTCGATGTATTTTCGAATAGTGCTGCTCGGCGCACCGCCGCAGGATGCGGCGAAGTAGGGCGGCGACCACAGAACACCCTTACAATAGCGCTTCACCAGCGCCGGATGGTTCTGGCGCCAGCGGCGGCTCGATGGGCTCTTGAGGCTCTACACCAGTTTTGAGATCTCCATCCTGGGCGGGTCGTTCACGACAAGATGTGCGTGGTACTCCCCGTCATCCATCTCGACGCGTTCAGCGCCAAAATCAGCGCACACCGGCGTGAAGATGGAGCGGGCGTCGTCGAGCACAGCTTTGGTGAACACGCGGCGGCGATATCTGGTCACGCAGACCAGGTGAACGTGCATTGCAAAGACACAATGCCTCCCTCACCTATAGGCGTTGATATCTGCCATAGGGCCAATGTATTTTGGTGCGATGAAAGAACGCAAAGCCGCGCTGTTCCGCCTCTTTCCCACGCCAGAGCAAGCCGCTCAGATGGCGCAGATCGCGGGCGCGTGCCGGTTCATCTACAATCTCGCGCTGGAACAGCGCCAGAACTGG
>JAKAVI010000216.1 GCA_021817355.1 Pseudomonadota bacterium
CTCACCTGCAACCTCTTAGAGAGCCGATACGCCATTATAGCGTCGAGTTTGTCCCTGCGACATTGCGGCCAGTGCTTAGGATGGCGCGCGGCAGAAAGAAACCCCCAGGGCGTTTAGGCCGCGCTTGCGGCTCACCCGAGTAGACCCGGCCAAGAGTGTCAGGCTCGGGCGGCCACTTTTTGATGCGCGGGTGCAGGGAGCGCGGCCTCGTCGATGGCCAGCGCCATGGCCAGCGCCTGACGGGCTTCCTCAGGACGCACGAGCGCGGCACTGCCGGCGCGCACGGCTGCTACAAACGACCCCACCGATGCGCCCAGAGGATCTTCAAGATCGAGGGGGCGTAGAGCGCGTGGCGTGGTATTGCGAACCGTGCGGGTGATGAAATCAATCTCGATGCTGCCGTCGGCATAAACGGCGCGCAGACCGCGGCTCCGCGTATCGGCGATGCGGCTTGCAAGCAGCGACGCCCGCGCCCCGTTTTCAAATTGCAGGCGGGCCTCGACCTCATCGGCAAAAACACACTTGAGAGCCGTGCCGCTGGCACGAACCTCGGTCACCCGTCCCGGGATCAGTTGGTGCACCAGATCAAGGTCGTGGATCATGAGATCGAGCACCACGCTGACGTCATCACCACGCCCGGTCCAGGGGCCGGTCCGCCAGCATTCCACTTCGAGCGGCATATCGGCAAAATCGAGAAGACCGGAGCGGGCGAAGACAAAACGCTCCTGATGACCAACCGTAAGGACCAGCTTGCGCTCCTGCGCCAGAGCGATCAGCGCATCAGCTTCAGCCAAGTCCGTCGCAATCGGCTTTTCGACGAGAACGTGAGCTCCCGCCTCAAGGAAGGCACGGACGATCGAGCCATGGGTCTGGGCCGGTGAACACACCGAGACAACATCGACCTTGCCCAGCAATTCACGCCAGTCGGCCACTGTCGGGACACCATGCCGGGCCATTGCCCCGGCCCGAGCCTCCAGGCTGGGGTCAGCTACAGCGGCAAGTTCAACGCCCGCCAGCGCTGCATATTTCACAGCATGATGGCGGCCAAAAGCACCGGCTCCTATCACCGCGGCCCGCAAGGGGCGGCGGCTGAACGGCGCCAGAGGGACGCCATCGCTAACCGAGTCGGGGCGGATAAAGGGCTGAAACAAATCGGAAGTCCCGTTCGAACCGGCGCCTTTGCACCACAGCTGGCCGGCAAGCGCGACTCATAAAATATTTCGTGTTGTTGCGCCCTTGCCCACCTCGCCTCCCCTGATAGGCTTGGCACATCTTGAACCCCCGTAAACATACCTCAGTCTTGGAGAACACAATGCCAGCCCAGAAAAGCCAGGAAATCCGCCTGAAGAGCCGACCCGCCGGAATGCCTGGCCCAGAGAATTTCGAGCTTGCGGAGGCTACCGTTCCGGCGCCTGGCGCCGGTCAGGTCCAGGTCCGCAACATCTTCATGTCGGTAGATCCCTACATGCGCGGGCGCATGGTAGACCGCAAAAGCTACACCCCGCCATTTCGTCTGGGTGAGGCCCTGAGTGGGGGCGCCATCGGCCAGGTGGTTGAGGCGGGGCCAGGCGCGCGCTTTGCCGTGGGCGATTATGTCAGCAATTTCAATGGCTGGCGTGAATGGTTTGTATCCGATGGTGCGGACCTCGAGAAGATCGATCCTACCCTCGCCCCCATTCAGGCCTATCTGGGCACATTCGGCATGCCAGGCCTGACCGCCTATGCCGGTCTGCTACGCGTGGGCGCCCTCAAGGAGGGCGAACGGGTGTTCGTTTCGGCAGCTGCCGGAGCGGTCGGGACGGTGGTCTGCCAGATCGCCAAAAACAAGGGCTGCTATGTCGTGGGCTCGGCCGGGTCAGACGACAAGTGTGACTGGTTGAGGAGCGAGGCGCGGGTTGATGCGACCATCAATTACAAGACCTGCGGCAACCTCATGGACGCTGTCGGCAAGGCCTTTCCACAAGGTATCGACGTCTACTTCGAAAATGTCGGGGGGGCTCACCTTGAGGCTGCGCTCGCGCATATGCGTCCGCATGGGCGGATTGCCGTCTGCGGCATGATCGAGCAGTACAACGCAACCGAATTGCCCCCCGGACCGCGCACGATGATCGCCGTAGTTCCCAATCGCCTGCGCATCGAAGGCTTCATCGTCTCTGATCATGGCGATCTCATGGGCGACTTCCTGCGCGACATGTCAGCCTGGGCAAAGGAAGGCCGGCTCAAATGGCACGAAACCATCTATGACGGCATCGCCCGCGCTCCGGAGGCCTTCATGGGCCTCTTCAAGGGCGCCAATTTTGGCAAGATGCTGGTGCGTCTGGCGCCGGACAAAGTGGTGTAGATTATAAACGCCTGGGGCGCGGAGCCATTCAGGCCTCCGCGCCCATGGCGATCAGATTGGTCAGCGCTGCAACCAGGGCATAGGCCAGGACAAGCGGCGCCTGACCGATCAAAACCTCCCCGCCGATTCCCTGCCAGAATGTGCAGGGCAGCAGGCTGTAGAGCGAACCAACATAGAGCAGCTGAATGAGCGCGACGGCAACCAGGCCGGTCAGCAGTGCGCTGCCAGTTGGCGTCAAAGGATCTGGCCGCCGCTTGCGCTCCAGCCGGATGATGCCCGCTGCCAGCCTCAGGCGGGACAAGGACGAACCCACATAAATAAAGCCCAGCAGCCAGGCAAAATCCGACGCCGTAAGGGCATCTCCGCCGAGGCCGCACGAGCCCAATGCCATCGTCAGCGCCCCCTGGCCCGGCACGGCAAACCCGATCGCGGCAGCCAGTGCCCCGAGAGGATCCGATCCCGGCGGCACCGGCAGATAAAGGCTCTGAACGATAAAGCTGATTAGGGCAAAGGCCAGGAATACGAGGTCATGAAAGCCCGGAAGACGCAGCTTGGCGACCAGATCCCCGGCGCGATTGGTGGCTGCCGCATAGCCCGCCACGAAGAGCAGGCCGGTCGCCAGAAACAGCACCACAATGGCCAAAATCCGGATCAACGCATCGGGATTGAGCCC
>JAKAVI010000027.1 GCA_021817355.1 Pseudomonadota bacterium
TCGAAGAGCTTGGCGTAGCCGCTGGCGACGAGATGTGCCATCCGGTCAAACAGGAGGTCGGGATTCGAGCGGCGCAGCTGCGCCGAGTCGGCCTCTGCCCCTTCCGCGAGGATCAGTTCGCGCACCCCGTCGCGGACGGCAGCAAGAATGCGCGTGGCGGCGAGGGCGGGTTCCATGCCGTTGTCGATGACGCTGTCGCTGACGCCGCGCATGGCGCCTGTGCCGGTGAGCGCGTTTTTGGAGACGTTGGTGCGGACCGAGCCGGGGGCGACGACGAGCACTTTCAGACCCAGATGTGCGGTTTCGGCCCTGAGGGCATCGTGATAGCCAATCAGGCCGTGCTTGGCGGCGCTGTAGGCGCTGCGCATGGGCACGCCGCAGATCCCCGCCACGCTCGAGATCGCCACCACCTGACCTTCACCTTTTTCTACCAGGCGCGGCAGCAGCCTCTGGGTGAGGGCGATGGGACCGAGGAGGTCGACATCGATGATGCGGCGGTAGACGTCAAAGCTGGTGTCCACGGCGAGTGAGCGCTGGGTGATACCGGCATTGTTGATGAGGCCATAGATGCCGCCAGCCCGCTCGGCGGCAAAGGACCAGGCCCGCTCGGCGATCTCCGCCATGCGGCCGAAATCCGAGGCTTCGAAGGGAAGGACAAGGCCGTTGCCGCCAAGGCGCGCCAATGCCTCGTTCAACGCCGCCTCGTTGCGGCCGGAGAGGATGAGGCTCGCGCCGCGTGCAGCGAGCTCGGTGGCAAGGGCAAGGCCAATTCCCGATGAGGCTCCTGTCACCCACCACACCCTGTCTTTGAACATCTTCGTCTCCCGCCTGTTGCCTTCTCCCTCGACGCGCGCGTCTGGGGCAAGGCTCTATAGTCTTGAACCGGCGATCATCCTATCCCCCTGCACGAAGTCCGGAAGGACCGTTCTTGCGCCGGCATGATGAGCTTGTGCTCAGCCTGCAGGGTGGATCCTGCGGGCCGGGCAAAGCTGATGCGGGCAGGACAGATCCGGTTGGGCTCGAGATTTGGTGGGAGCTGCACAAGCTGTCCTCTGTGCTCCTCTGGCCCCTGCGGTCTGAGCGTCTGGGATGGGGCGTCGTCTTGCACGATGTTCACTTTATCCGTCTGTCCTGTCATGGGCTGGCTCTGGGGCGAGGTACGGGCCCCATGGCTTCCGGAGTGACCGCGCCGAAGTTTTTGGGACGTCGGGGCATCTTTCCCCAAGGCAAGGCGGTCGCGCGGGATTGCTGTTCAAAGGCTGCGCCAGAAGGAGGGGCTGTGGCGCCAAGGCACGGCCGCAGGGTCTTGCCTTAAGCGGTGCAAACCCGGGCGCGGGTGCTACTATGGGGGACCAGACATTGCGGGAGGAAATCAATGGCGACGGCCAAGAACAGGGTCTTTGAATTTTCCGGCATCAATCATCTGGCGCTGGTCTGCAAGGACATGGCGCGCACGGTCGAGTTCTACAGCAATGTGCTGGGCATGCCGCTGATCAAGACCCTCGATCTGCCGCACGGCTTCGGCCAGCATTTCTTTTTCGATATCGGCAATGGCGATGCTTTGGCCTTCTTCTGGTTTCCGAATGCGCCACAGGCAGCGCCCGGCATCGCCTCAGCTGGCATGCTGCCGGGCGAAGGCAACATCGCCTCTGCCCATGGCTCGATGAACCATGTCGCCTTCAATGTTCCAGCTGAACGGTTTGATGAATATTACGAGAAGCTGCAGGCGCGTGGCGTGCACGTCAGCCGCATCATGAACCATGATGAATCACCGGCCCAGGTCAGCGAGACGGTTTCGCCGACAACCTTTGTGCGGTCCTTCTATTTCTTCGATCCGGACGGCGTCTGCCTTGAGTTTGCCTGCTGGACGCGCCCGCTTGATCCCAAAATCGATGTTCGGCACGAGCCGGTTGATGCAAGCGGCCACAAGCGGGCGGTGCGCATGGCGCCAGCCGAGTAGGGCCAGGGTCGTAAAGTCCGGTCAGAGCGCTGCAGGTGGGCGTGACATCCGGGAGCTCCTGCATCAGATCGACCGCCCTGGCGAGGATTTCGGGCTTTGAGGGGGCCGGTAGGGACCCAAGGCATGCAATGTGGCCCGACCTTGGCTGCCCGCATGTCTTGGGAGAGCTTTTGAGTTTTGCATGTCAAACTTGAGCCCGTCGGACCCAACGGGCGAGGTGTCGTGCATCCAGATCCGGAGAATGGCGGGTTTGTGGCGGCTATGGTGCGGATGAAATGATACTCAGAACCTAACGCAACTGGGCCGACTATTCCAATGGCCTGCGCCGACGATGGCCTGGACATCAGGCTTGATGCCTCCGCCAGAAAGTTCGTATGCAGAAAATCTCTATACAGATGACTATATGCGTCATCACACCCGGAGCATGACGGTGGACGGCTATTCCTTCCACCACTTCACGTAACCGTCCTTGGCGAGTTCATAGGACTTCTTTCTGCCCGCTTTGGCGTTGGCTTTGGCTTTGGACTTGGTGGTTTTGGCCGCTGTCACGCTTGATTTTTGCGCGGCGCGCTTTTTTGTCCTGGCAGCAGGCGCAGATGTCCGGGTTTTCCCGGGCTTGCCAGCCTTATTCGGAGCCCGGTCGGGCGCCTTTGAGGGTGCGGTGGCCAGGTCCAGGCCGAACAGGGCGGCCATGTCATCGGCTTCGAGAATTCTGGCCGATGGGGCCAAGCGGTCTGCTTGTGGCAGACTCTTGCTGAGGTCGCTGACGAGTTCGGTGTGGTCAATGTTACGCAGCACGAAGAGAAGTTCGGGGGCATCGTCGAGCCGGGCACCGATGCCGTAAAGGCTGGCGGCGACATGTTTGCACATCCGGGCGCTATCGGGGCAGGAGCAGCTGAACTTGATTTCCGAGGCCAGGGGGAAAATGCCGTTGCCGGGCTGGCACATCCGCTCCATCACCGGGGGAGAGAGCTTTCCCTGTAAGAGATCGACCAGCGATTCGATCCGGCCAGCGCAGTCCCGGCGCAGCACCTTCCAGCGTTCGGGCG
>JAKAVI010000139.1:0-7331 GCA_021817355.1 Pseudomonadota bacterium
TCTGATGGGAGACGTGGCCAAGGGCATCAAGAACTTTCGTGAAGGCCTTAAAGAAGATACGAATGACGAACCGCGCCCCACCCAGCCCCCTCCACGCGTCCTTGTCAGCGAACATCGCGAGCCGGACCGTGCAGAGGCGATGCCGACAGAATCCAAGGAACAGGTTGGCCGCTAGCGCGGGACAGGATGGGCCATGTTCGACATTGGCTGGAGCGAGATCCTCCTCGTGCTCGTGGTCGCGCTCGTCGTGGTGGGCCCAAAGGATCTGCCGCGGCTGATCCGCATGGTCGGTCGATGGGTTGGCAAGGCCCGTCGTATGGCCGACCAGTTCCGCGCCGGCTTTGATGAATTGACCCGCGAAACCGAGCTTGATGAATTGCGCCGCGAAATTTCGGCGCTGCGTGCGAACAATCCTGTCACCCGCTTCAAGGACGAGTTCAATCGCTCGATCCAGCGCGCAGGAGCGCCAGAGGCCGCAGCCATGTCGGAGGCGCCAGAGGCCACAGGCAGCGTTGCGCCGGGCGCCGATGAACATGACGCGCCCGTGCCGGTGCGCACAGCGTCAGAGCCCGCCTCCGATCCGGTTGCTGATCCACCATTTCAGGCGCCGCCTTCTGCCGGCGTAACCCCGACGGGGTCCTAGGTGAGCGAGCGTACGGCCGAAGACCAAGCGGCGATGGAAGCGACCAAGGCGCCGCTCCTTGAGCATCTCGTCGAACTGCGCAAGCGGCTGATCTATTCGCTCATCGCCTTTGCCGTCTGCTTCCTGTTCTGCTTTTTCTTCGCGCGGGAGATCTACGGTTTTCTGACCGATCCCCTGGCCAGGGTGTTACGCGGACGCAGCAATGATCACCTCATCTACACCGCGCTTTATGAAACCTTCTTCACCTATGTGAAGGTCGGCATGTTTGGCGGGCTGTGCCTGTCCTTTCCGATCATCGTAAGCCAGTTGTGGCTGTTCATTGCTCCCGGACTTTATCGCGATGAGCGCCGGGCGATCCTGCCGTTCCTGATTGCCACCCCGGTGCTCTTCATCGCCGGTGCGAGCTTTGTCTTTTATGTGATGCTGCCGGTCGCGATCCACTTCTTCGCCAGCTTTCAGACCCGCGGACAGAGCAATGGACTTGGTATCGTGCTGCTGGCCAAGGTCAGCGACTATCTCAATTTCGTCATGACCTTGATCTTTGCTTTTGGTCTGACCTTCCAGATGCCGGTGCTCCTCACGCTTCTGGGGCGGGTAGGGATCATCACTGCCAAGCAGCTGCGTGAGTTCCGGCGTTACGCGATTGTCGGCATTTTTGCGCTGGCGGCGGTGGTGACGCCGCCCGACGTGTTCAGCCAGATGAGCCTGGCGATCCCCCTTCTGTTGCTTTACGAGATCTCGATCTTCTTTGTCTGGCTGATCGAAAAACGGCGCAGCGAGCGGCAAAGTGCTCCCCCCGACGCGCAGTGAGGGCCAGCACACGCATCTTTCGCCGTCCTCGGGCCTTTAGGCAGGAGAGCTGGCCGCCCCGAACCGGCCCCGGGGAGTACTATGCGCCGGTGCTGCAATAAAAAATTTGCTTGTCGATGGGCCCTTTGGCCAGTCATGAACGGAACAGATCTGGGGACTTTCACGCATGCACGACATCAAGGCCATTCGCGAGGATGCCAGTGTGTTCATCGCCGGTCTCAACCGGCGCGGGCTCGACGGGGCCGCGATTGCGGCCGACCTTCTGCGGCGCGATACGGCGCTGCGCAACCTCTTGATCGATCTGCAGGCCAAGCAGGCCCGGCGCAATGATGCCTCCAAGGCCATTGGCAAGGCCAAGGTGGCCAAGGATGAGAGCCTGGCTGCGGCCCTGTTGGATGAGGTGGCCGGGCTGAAGGCGGCCATTCAGCGTGGTGAGGATGAAGAGCGCCGGCTGGAGGGCGAACTGCGCGCCGAACTTGCCAAATGGCCCAATCTGCCGGCACCGGAGGTGCCTGACGGGAGCGATGAGGCGGCAAATGTCGCGATTGCTGCGCGTGCCTTTGCGTCGTCTCACGCCGGTCCGGCAGCGGCGCTTGACCAACCACGCGAGCATTTCGAGCTCGGCGAGATGCTCGGCATGATGGATTTCGAACGGGCGGCCAAGGTCTCCGGATCGCGCTTTGTTTACCTGCTGCGGCATCTGGCGCGACTGGAGCGGGCCTTGGCCAATTTCATGCTCGATCTGCATACCGAATGCTTCGGCTACAACGAAACCTCGACCCCGCTCATGGTCCGCGACGAAGCGATGTTCGGGACCGGCCAGCTGCCAAAATTCGCCGCGGATTCGTTTGCCACCGCCCGCGATGGCGCCATGGCGGAGCATTACCGCGCGCTCGGCCGGGCAGAGGCGCGTGGCGAGGATCCGGCACAGATCCCGTTTCCAGCCGAGCTGCGGCTGTGGCTGATTCCCACCGCGGAAGTCACGCTCACCAATTATCTGAGCGGGGAGATCGTCGATGAAGCGACGCTGCCCTACCGCGTTACCGCCCACACGCCCTGCTTTCGCTCGGAAGCCGGTGCGGCCGGACGCGACACACGGGGCATGATCCGCATGCACCAGTTTGCCAAGGTCGAACTGGTTTCGATCACGACGCCCGAGCAATCCGCTGCGGAACACGAGCGCATGACCGACGCCGCGCAGGAAGTACTCAAACGGCTGGAGCTCAAACACCGGGTCGTCACGCTGTGCACCGGCGATATGGGGTTTGCGGCGACCAAGACCTACGACATCGAAGTCTGGCTGGCCGGTCAGCAGCGCTATCGCGAGATCTCGTCCTGTTCCAATTGTGGAGATTTTCAGGCCCGCCGCATGAACCTGCGTTATCGCCCGGCCACAAGCAAGGCGACGCGCTTTGTCCATACCCTCAACGGTTCGGGACTAGCGGTGGGCAGGGCGCTGGTGGCGATCATGGAAAACTATCAAAACGCCGATGGCTCGATCGAGATACCTTCGGCCCTAAGGCCGTATATGGGCTCTGTTGTGCGCATCGAACGGGCGCAGTGACGCGCACAGGCCACACAGCAAGCATGGGGTGATGATGCGCATACTCGTAACCAATGATGATGGGATTCACGCACCGGGCCTGCGGATCCTGGAGGCCATCGCCCGCAGTCTCAGCGATGATGTCTGGGTGGTGGCGCCAGAGAGTGAACAGTCGGGTGCCTCGCACTCCCTCACGCTGGCCGAGCCGCTGCGCCTGCGCGAAGTGGGACCGAGACATTTTGCGATCTCAGGCACGCCCACCGATTGCGTATTGATGGCGTGCGCCGAGATTATCAAGGATGGCAAGCCCGACCTCGTGCTTTCGGGCGTCAACCGCGGTGCCAACCTCGCCGATGATGTCACCTATTCGGGTACCATTGCCGGAGCCATGGAAGGCACCGCGCTTGGCATTGCCTCCATAGCCCTCAGCCAGGCCTTCGACAGCGAGCAGGGTAGCCAGGTGCCGTGGCAATGCGCGGCGCATCATGGTCCGCAGCTGGTGCGCAAACTGCTCGAGCAGGATTGGCACGAGCCGGGCCGTGTCCTGCTCAATGTCAATTTCCCGCCCTGTGGCCCGGACGAGGTCAAGGGCGTGGTCATGGCCGCGCAGGGCAAGCGTGATCTGCAGACTGCGGTCATCGATCGGCGCAGCGACATGCGGGGCAATCCCTATTACTGGATCGGCTTTCGCCGTGTCCGCTCACAGCCGGTGGAGGGCTCCGACCTGGCGGCGATCATGGCTGGGCGCATCGCGGTTACCCCCTTGCATCTCAACCTGACAGAAAATGACGTGCTGGCGCGTCTGCGGCAGAGCTTCAAGGACTAGGGATGGCCCACGGTTCGCCCAACCTGCATGGTCGCGCCCAGCTGGTGATGGCTTTGCGCGGCAAAGGCATCGCCAACCGGCGTATCCTCGAGGCCCTGGAAAAGGTCCCGCGCGAAGACTTTGTTGATGCACTCTTCGTGGCCGAGGCCTACACCGACCGGGCCATTCCCATCGCCTGTGGCCAGACCATCAGCCAGCCCTATGTGGTTGCCTATATGAGCGAGGCTCTTGACGTCGGGCCACGGATGCGGGTGCTCGAGATCGGCACCGGGTCGGGCTATCAGGCCGCCGTACTCGCCCATCTGGCGGGCCGGGTTTACTCGATCGAACGCCACCGGCCGCTGCTGGAAGCAGCCCGCAAGCGCCTCGAAAAACTTAAACTGCATAATGTTGTGACCCGCCATGGCGACGGGCTCTTGGGCTGGCCCGAGCAGGCACCGTTTGATCGTATTATTTTGACGGCGGCCGTCGAGGATATACCTAAGGCATTGATTGATCAGCTAAAACCTGGTGGAATACTGATTGCGCCGGTAGGCCTTCGAGAGGCACAAAACCTTCCCGCGGAAAGCATTTATCAATCTTTAACCAAGATTATCCACAGCGACGAGGGCCTTATCGAAGAAAGCCTGATCAAGGTTTTGTTCGTGCCCATGGTAGCTGGTCTGCCGCAGGAGACGCGTCATGGTAAGGAGCGATCGCGCTAGCAATCCCGGAGGCTGGCTATTGCGGCGCGCGGTGTTGCTGGGTCTTGGCCTGTCGCTGACGGCCTGTGCCTCTTCCCCTCCCGGCAAAACGGCATTTTTCTGGCCAGTGGGGGCACGCTATCAGGTGCGTCCAGGCGATAGTCTGTCGCGGATCGCAAGCGCCTTCCACATCCCCTATACCACCCTGGCAGCATATAATCGCATCTTGTCCCCCAGCCGGATCTATCCCGGGGAGGTGCTGCGCATTCCCCCTGCCGGCTATGTGGCCGGAGCCCCCGCGGCGTCCGTCGCGGCGGTCGCGGGTGTCATACCGACACCGCGTCCGCAGATGCGGCTTGCCGCAGTAACCCCATCGGCTCTGCCAGCCTCACGCCCTTCGCTTGCGCCTGAACGGATTGTCTTCACCCCGCGCGGCACCCAGCTCCACCCGCCCGCGCCGGCAGCCCTCGCACCAGTGCCGCTGGCACCACCGCGCGCTGCGCCGCGTCCGCTTCTTTGGGGTGCGCCGGCGCCAAATCTCGTGGCACAGCGCGGTGCCGCCCCGCCTCCGCCCCTGCCGTCTGGCCCGCCCAATGCGGCGGATGCGGCGCCGCGGTTCCTGTGGCCGGTTTCGGGCAAAGTGATCGAAGCTTTTGGCGCCCTGCCCAATGGCGGACGCAATGATGGCATCAACATCGCCACCCGCGAGGGCGCGCCCATCCGCGCGGCGGCCTCCGGCACTGTCATCTATGCCGGCGATGGGCTCAAGGCCTATGGCAATCTCGTCCTTATCCGCCATCGCGATGGCTACATCACCGCCTATGCCCATGCCGAGCGGCTGCTGGTGGTGCGTAATGCCCATGTCACGGCAGGCCAGGTGATCGGCTATGCCGGCAGAACCGGGGGGATGGAGGTGCCGCAGCTGCACTTCGAGATCCGTCACGGCGTCAAGCCGCTGAACCCGGCGCTCCTGCTAATGGCCAGCGCCTCCAGTTGAGGCGCTGAGTGTCTGGCCGAGCTCTCCGGCCAGATCCTGAATGAACTGCCAGGCCACCCGCCCCGAGCGGCCGCCGCGCTGCGCCGCCCAGGCGATGGCACGGGCCTTCAGCTGCGCCGCTGCGATCGGCAGCGCGAAATAGCTCGCATAGGCTTCGACCATGGCGAGGTAGTCGTCCTGGGAGGTGGCGTGAAAGCCCAGCCAGAGGCCAAAGCGATCAGAGAGGGAGACCTTTTCTTCAACGGCCTCTGAGGGGTTGATCGCGGTTGAGCGCTCATTGTCGAGCATGTCGCGGGGCATCAGGTGACGGCGGTTCGAGGTTGCATAAAACAGCACATTGGCCGGCCGCCCCTCGATGCCGCCCTCAAGGGCAGCCTTCAGCGATTTGTAGGCGGTATCGTCGGTGTCGAAGGACAGGTCGTCGCAAAAGAGCAGGAATCGACGCGGGCTCTGTTTGATGAGGCGCAGCAGCAGCGGCAGCGCTGCGATGTCCTCGCGGTGGATCTCGATGAGGGCAAGACGCGCGAGGCCCCTGCGCCCCTCGTTGACCGCCGCATGCACGGCTTTGACCAGCGAGCTTTTGCCCATGCCGCGGGCGCCCCATAACAGCGCATTGTTGGCGGGCAGCCCATCGGCAAAACGCCGTGTGTTCTCGCTGAGGGTCATGCGGGCATGATCAATGCCCTTGAGCAGGTCGAGCGGCACCACCGCGACCTCGGCGACGCCGATCAGGCCCGGAGGCTCGAAGACGAAGGCATCGCCGGCAAAGTCGCAGGGCGCCACCGGCGGCGGGGCCTGCCGCTCGAGGGCGGCCGCGATGCGGGCCAGAAGCTGGCCCAGTTCAAATTCCGCCTGTTCTGCCATGACATAAGTCCTTGAAGGCGATTGTTGCATTGAGTGCGGCCGCCGCTATAGTCCCCCGCCTTACGGCCGCGTCTTGCGCCCGCCTAGCAGATTGTTCCCGGATCCGTCTATGAACGAGCAGTTTCTCACCTCGATTTTGCCGCTGATTGCGGTATTTGCGATCATGTATCTGCTGGTGATCCGTCCCCAGCAGCAGAAGATCAAGCAGCACCGCCAGATGGTGGACAATGTCCGGCGGGGCGATACCGTCGTCACTGCCGGCGGCATCGTTGGCAAGGTTGCCAAGGTTCCCCAGGCCGATGATCCGGAGATCACGGTGGAGATCGCCGAGGGGATCCAGGTCAAGGTGGTACGCTCCACCCTTTCCGATGTGCGCGCCAAGGGCCAGCCGCTCGATCCCAAGGCTGACAAGACCAAGGCGGAAAAGAAGGCCTGATCCGGAGCCATGCTGCAGATCCCGACCTGGTCCAAGATCCTCACCGGCCTGATCCTGATCGCCGGTATCCTGTTCGCCTTGCCCAATGCCCTGTCCAAGAACGAGATCGCCGCTCTGCCCGGGTTCATGCCCAAGAACCAGGTGACCCTTGGCCTCGACCTGCAAGGTGGCTCCTATCTGCTGCTCGAGGTCGAGCTGAACAAGGTGATCGAGGACCGGCTAAATACGCTCGTCGCCGATATCCGCATGGGGCTGCGCAAGGCCGACATCGGGTACCGCAACCTGCAGACCAAAGGCCATGCGGTCTCCGTCGAGATCATCAATCCGGCCAAGCTGGACAAGGCCCGCCAGATTCTTGATCGCCTCAATCCCTCGGCGACCGGAGGGCTCCTGTCGGTGGGAGCCCATGAATATGCGCTTACCGCCTCCCATGGCGTGCTGCAGATGATGCTGACCGACAGTTACATCGTGCAGCTGCGCTCGCAGATCGTCAGCCAGTCCATCGAAGTGGTGCGCCGGCGCATTGATG
>JAKAVI010000139.1:7341-15501 GCA_021817355.1 Pseudomonadota bacterium
CACGCGCGAACCCACCATCGAGCAGCAGGACACCCAGCGCATCCTCGTGCAGGTTCCTGGTCTGCAGGATCCCAGCCGCATGAAGACCATTCTTGGCAAGACCGCCAAGATGACCTTCCAGCTCGTTGATGAGACCGCCTCCATTCCCGAAGCGGTCAAAGGCATCGTGCCGATCGGCGATGAGCTGCTTTACATGAAGAATCCCGTCAAGGGCGGGCAGCCCATTCCGGTCGTGGTACAGCGCCGTATCATGGTATCGGGCGAGCGGCTCACTGACGCCTCCGCCGGCATTGACCAGCAGACCGGACAGCCTGAGGTCGATTTCCGCTTCGATACTGTAGGCGCGAGCCAGTTTGCGAAAGTCACGAAGGACAATGTCGGTCGCCAATTTGCGATTGTCCTTGACCACAAAGTAATCAGTTACCCGGTGATCCAGGAGCCGATTTTGGGCGGCTCTGGTCGCATCGACGGCAATTTCACGGTGCAGCAGGCCAATGATCTGGCCCTGCTCTTGCGCGCCGGTGCTCTTCCCGCACCGCTCAAGATCCTCGAAGAACGCACGGTGGGGGCCGAACTTGGCGCCGATTCGGTACGGGCTGGAAAATATTCGGCGATCGCCGGCCTCATCCTTGTCGTCATCTTCATGGTCCTGCGCTACGGCCTCTTTGGCGTCTTTGCCGATGTGGCGCTGACGATGAACGTCGTTCTGCTTCTGGCCACGATGACGCTGATCGGCGCCACCCTGACCTTGCCCGGCATTGCTGGTATCGTGCTCACCATGGGTATGGCGGTCGATGCCAACGTGCTGATCTATGAGCGTATCCGAGAAGAGATCCGCAATGGCCGGACCATCATCGCATCGATCGATACCGGATTCAGGCGGGCCATGGCGACTATCATTGATGCGAACATGACCCATGTCATCGCCTCGGCCATCCTCTTCCAGCTTGGTTCAGGACCGATCCGCGGCTTTGCGGTCACCTTGCTCATCGGCATCATCACGTCCTTCTTCACGGCGGTGATGGTCACCCGGATCATCGTGGTGAGCTGGTTCCAGATGGTGCGGCCCAAGCGGCTTGCTTTCTAGGGCAAGGCATTTCTTTGTCATGCGCAAGGCACGATCCGCGATGATCCTGCGTTTAGGGGTGAACGCGTTGGGCGCAAAAGTGCCCATGACGCGTCGGGCCGGTACCTGACTGGGCCTGGTGGAAGCGATGGCAGCCGAGTTGGCACACAGAGGATGTGAAGAGCTGGTACGCCGTCACGACGCGGACCGCTACCTCGCGGCGTTGTTCGCGCCTGGCCCGCTGCGTCCGCATCTTTACGCACTTTATGCCTTCAATTATGAGGTCGCGCGCATTGCCGAGAGCGTGAACGAGCCGATGATGGCCGAGATCCGGCGGCAGTGGTGGCGTGAGACGGTCACCGAAGCGGCCAACGGGCGGGCCCGACGTCATGATGTGGCCGAGGCGTTGTGCGACGTGTTTGTCCACACGGGGGCCGATCCGGCGCGCTTTATCGGACTGATCGATGCCCGCGCCAAGGACGACAGCAACGAAGAGTTTGCCAGTATGACCGAGCTTGAGGTCTATGCCGACGGCACTGCGGGCGAGGTGATGCGCATTGCCGCGCGCATTCTGGGCGCTGCTGACCGCTTTGATCCTTTGTCCCGCGCTGCCGGCATGGCCTACGGCCTGACCGGCCTTTTGCGCGCACTGCCCTATCGGGCCACCCGCGCCAAGCTCGACCTGCCGCTGGATTTGATGGCGCAGCTTGAGCTGTCACGCGAACGGCTGCTTACCGGAGACGGCGGACAGGCGCTGGAAGGAGTGTTGCAGGTGGTGGGCGAGCGGGCGCTTCGCCACCTGGATGCCGCGCGCGCCTTTCAGATTGATCGCGACGTGCTTGCTGCCTTTTTGCCTGCAACCTTGTGCGGCGCCTATCTGCGGACGATGCTGCGCCCGGGCTTTGATCCGTTCCGTCAGGGCAGCGAGATCGCGCAGTGGCGGCGTCAGCTCATTCTGCTGGCCCGCGCCTGGCGCACGCGCATCTAGTCAACACCGCGCGGGCTCCGCCGCGAGCCAGCGCTCGAGATCGGCCAGCGCCCGCGTGCTAAGTTCCGGCTTGCGGGTGCGAGCCTTGCCAGGGTCGCCTTCAAGCTCGGGGAAGAGGCCAAAATTGACATTCATCGGCTGAAAGCTGCGGGCATCGGCATTGGCTGTGATGTGGCGCAGGAGCGCGCCCAAGGCAGTGGTTGGCGGCGGGCTTAAGCTGGCGCGCCCCAGGCGCTCGGCAGCCGCAAAACGCCCTGCCAGAAGGCCGATGGCGGCACTTTCGACATAGCCTTCGACGCCGGTGATCTGGCCGGCAAAGCGCAGATCGGGGCGCTCCTTAAGACGCAGGCTTTCGTCGAGCAGCGCCGGAGAGTTGATGAAGGTGTTGCGGTGAAGCCCACCGAGCCTCGCAAAGCTCGCATTTTCGAGGCCCGGGATCATGCGGAAGATGCGGGTCTGTTCGCTGTGGCGCAGCTTGGTCTGAAAGCCGACCATGTTCCAGAGCGTTCCCAGGGCGTTGTCCTGGCGCAGCTGAACCACGGCAAAAGGCCGCCGTCCGCTGCGCGGGTCACTGAGACCGACCGGCTTCATCGGCCCGAAGCGCAATGTATCTGCGCCGCGCTGAGCCATGACTTCGATCGGCAGGCAGCCTTCAAAATAGGGAGTTGATGCTTCCCACGCCTTGAACTCGGTCTTCTCGCCGGCAAGCAGTGCGCCGAGAAAGCGCCTGTACTCGTCTTCGTTGAGCGGACAATTGATATAATCGGCGCCATCACCCTTGTCGTAGCGCGACTGCATCCAGGCGATCTCGAAATTGATGCTGTCGTGATAGACGATGGGAGCAATGGCATCGAAAAACGACAGTGCGCTTTGGCCGGTCAGTTGGCTGATGGCAGCGGCCAAGGGTGCTGCGGTCAGAGGGCCGGTGGCAATGATGGTTGAACCCCAATCCTCAGGCGGCAGGTGCGTGATCTGTTCGCGACGGATTTCGACACGGGGGTGATCCGTCAGCGCCTCGGTCACAGCGCGCGCAAAGCCCTGTCGGTCGACAGCCAGAGCCCCGCCTGCGGGCAGGCGAACGGTGTCGGCTGTGCGCAGGATCAGTGAGCCCGCGCGACGCATCTCCTCGTGCAGGAGGCCGACGGCGTTGTTCATCGCATCATCGGAGCGCAGCGAGTTGGAACACACCAGTTCGGCAAGGTCATCGCCCTGATGGGCTGCGGTCGCAGTCTTGGGACGCATTTCGTGGAGAATGACCTGGCAGCCGGCCTCAGCGGCCTGGAAGGCAGCTTCCGATCCGGCCAGTCCACCACCGATGACATGGATGCTTCGCACGTTGAAGGTTCCTTGGCGGTCAGAACCAGAAGAAGAAGGGACGCAAGGCTTAAATAGATGCTGGAGCGGGCGCAAGGGTATGACGGCTTCGGGAGCCGTCGCATCAGGCGCTGTTCTGTCATTTTGCCAAGCCGCCACACGCCCCTGCCGTGCAACACCAGACCGACAGGCTTTGGCGCTGTTCGCTCGCTAATCCCACAGTCCGGCGTGACGGCCGTTCCACGGCGCGGCCTCTTCCAGCTGACGGCCCAGACGCAGGAGCGTCGCCTCATCGCCGAAGCGGGCGGTGAACATCATGCCGATGGGCAGGCCATCGCCCGACATTCCGAGGGGCAGCGACAAGGAAGGCTGGCCGGTCATGTTGGCGGGCGGGGTATAGCCGAAGACATAGCTTTGCCGGCGATGGAACTCACGCGGGTCGATGCCGATGGGATCCAAGTGGCCGATTTTCGGTGGTGGCATCAGCGTGGTGGGCGACAGCAGGACATCAAAATCCCGCCATTGGCGCAAGAGTTCGCGCGTCATGCGCCGCAAGGTTTGAAAGCCCCAGCCGATCTGCTCGCTGGAGAGTTTCTGGCTGCTGTGCCAGGACGCCTGGGCCAGGGGCTCAAGGTCCTCATCGCGCGGTGGCCGCCCCAGAATTTGCGTCCACTGCGCGACAGAGGCTGCGAACATGGCCCCTGAGACGCAGGATTGGGCGCGGTAAAGCGTACGCCAGTCAATGCCAAGGGTTGGACGCTCAATCATGGTGTGACCGAGGTCTCCGAGCAGCGTGACAGTCTGCGCGAAGACGCGCGCGACATCGGCATGGGGCTTGGTTTCGCGCGGGACCTCCATGGTAAAGGCAATACGCAGCCGCCCCACCCTAACCCCAAGTTCTTCGAGGAAGGGACGGGCTTTGTGCAGGGGCGCGTAAGGGGCGTCATCCTCGGGATCGGCAGTGGCGTCAAGCATGGCGGCGCTGTCGCGCAGGCTGCGTGTCAGGACATGGTCGACGATCAAGCCATGGGCGCGGCCGCCATCATCTGGTCCACCGGGATTGCGTCCTTGGGTCGGCTTCAGACCGACCAGACCGCACTGCGCTGCGGGAATACGAATGGAACCCAGTCCATCGGAGCCGTGTGCCATCGGTACCATGGCGCTCGCCACCGCCGCCGCGGCGCCGCCTGATGAGCCTCCCGAGGAGTGATCAGGGTTCCAGGGATTGCGGCAGATGCCGAGGAAGCGTCCTTCCGTGGTGCCCGGGATTCCGAACTCGGGCGTGTTGGTTTTGCCCAGAAGGACCACGCCGCTGCGGCGATAGCGCAGCGTCAGTTCACAATCGCTGTCGCTGACATAGCCCTTGAGATAGGCCGAGCCGTTGCTCATCGGCCAATTGCGCACCGGCACATTGATGTCCTTGATCAGAAAGGGGACACCCTTGAAGGGGCCGTCGGGCAATGTGCCGCTGGCGGCGGCGCGGGCCTCGTCATAGGCCTTGTAGACGACGGCATTGAGTTTGGGGTTGTGCCGCTCGATGCGGCTGATGGCTTCTTCGACGAGTTCGCGCGGACTGACCTCACCCTTGCGCACGAGATGGGCAAGGCCGGTGGCGTCATAGCGGGCATACTCTGCAAAAGCCATGATCGGGATCCCTTGTGATTTAGATGGCAGGCCGCCGTGCAGACCAGGCCTCGGCCTCCTCAAGTTCGGCTGCAAACTGCAGCAGCAGCAGTTCGCAGCTATGGCGCGCCGCAAATTGCACACCGACGGGAAGTCCGTCTTTGGTCCAGTGCAGGGGCAGGGCGATGGCAGGCTGTCCGGTGCCGTTCATCGCGGCGGTGAAAGGCGCGTAGTCGATGATGGGGGCAAAAGCTTTCTCAAGGTTCTGTTCATCAACATCGATAGTACCAAGTTCGATGGGCGGCGTCGAAAGCACCGGGCTCAGCCAAAGATCATAAGTCTCATGAAAGCGCGCGGCGACACGGGCATTCATGTAGAGACTCTGCTGGGCCCAGCTCTGTTCAACCGCGCTGATGCGAAGACCCTGCTCGTAGAGCGCGAAGGTCAGGCCCTCGAGGAGCTGTGTTGAGGGGGTTTGTCCGGTGGCCCGCGCCAGTCCCACGACACCATAGGCTGTGCCTGCGGCCCAGAGGGTCATGAAGGCCTTGACCATGAGTTCATGATCAAAGCCGGGGGAGGCCTCCTCGACGGTGTGGCCGAGATCGGTACAGAGCTTTGCTGCGGCACGAACTGCAGCTTCGACCTCCGCGTGCAGGGGTCTTCCATCAGGCAGGCGCAGCGCCATGCCGATGCGCAGGCGCCGGGCAGGCTCGCGCAGCGCCGCAAGATAGGATGTGGGTGCGGGCAGGGCAAAATAGGGATCGCCAAAATCGGGGACGGCAAAAAGATCAAGCAGGGCCGCGCTATCGCGGACTGATCGGCTCACCACGTGGTCGACCGAAAGTCCGAGCATGCGATCGGTGCCATCGGGGCCTTGCGCGACGCGTCCGCGACTGACCTTGAGGCCGACAAGGCCATTGCATGACGCGGGAATGCGGATCGAGCCACCGCCGTCGGTGGCATGGGCAAAGGGAACGATGCCAGCGGCCACTGCGGCTGCCGATCCGCCTGAGGAGCCGCCGGTTGATCGGGCGAGGTTCCAGGGATTGCGGGCGGGGCCGTAGAGCTTGGATTCAGTGGTTGGCAGGATGCCGAACTCCGGCACATTGGTCTTGCCCAGAGGGACAATGCCCGCCCCACGCATGCGGGTGACCACGACCGAATCGTGATCGGCAGGACGGGCCGGGGTCATCGCCGAGCCAAGGCGCGTCGGCATGCCCAAGGCGCCTGCACTCATGTCCTTGAGCAAGGTGGGAACGCCATGAAACGGCGCCGACAGTGTCGTCGCCGCAGCCTGCCTGCGGGCAGCGTCGAAGTCGGCAAAGACGATGGCATTCAGTTTGGGATTGAGGGCCTCGGCGCGGGCGATGGCGCTCTCGACCACCTCAGCTGCGCTGATCTCTTTGCGGGCGATGAGCCTGGCCAGTGCGAGCCCATCGAGCGTGGGATATTCGGCAAACCCCATATCAGAGCTCGATGGCTGGATAGCGCTGCGCCCAGGGTTGCGCCTGCTCGAGCTGGCGGGCCAGCCGAAGCAGGAGTTCCTCCTCGCCGAAGCGGCCGACAAACTGGGTACCGATCGGAAGGCCATTGCCGTTCCAGTGTAGCGGCACATTGATTGCAGGCTGGCCGGTGGCGTTCTGCATGGCGGTGAAGGGGACATAGTCGATCATAGGCGCGAAGGCCTTGATGGGATCGGTCTCCTCGAAGTTGAAGCTGCCCAGAGGCACCGGCGGGCGCCCCAGGACGGGGGTCAGCCAGATGTCATAGGTTTGATGGAAACGGGCGGCCTCGCGTGCGGCCATCTGCAGCGCGCCCTTGGCCATAAGATATTGCACGGCGCTGACCGCTTTGCCGGACTGATAGAGCCCGAAGGTCATGCCTTCAAAATTGTCGCGGCTCGGGCTCTTACCGGTCATCTGGGCGATGGTATCGATACCCACCGCAAGGTGGGCGCACCAATAGGCCATGAAACCGGGTATGAGTGTAGCCTGATCGAGTTTGGGCGCGGCTTCTTCGACGTGATGGCCAAGGCTTTCGAGCAGTTTTGCGGCATTTTTCACGGCCGCCGTGCAGTCTGGATGAAGCGGCCCACCTTCGAGGGTGGTGGTGGAAAAACCGATGCGCAAGGCCCCCGGAGGCCGGTCGATGGCGTTCAGGTAAGAGCCCGAAGGTGGCGGAGCCCAGTAAGGATCGCCTGGAACATTGCCCTGGACGGCATCGAGGATGGCTGCGGTGTCGCGCACCGAGCGAGTGACCGCCAGGTCGTTGGCGAGGCCATCGAGGGGGTCGCCGAAATCCGGCGCGAAACTGGTGCGTCCGCGGGTCGGCTTCAGTCCGACAAGTCCGCAGGCCGAGGCGGGAATGCGGATCGATCCGCCGCCGTCATTGGCATGGGCGAGGGGCACGACACCTGCTGCAACAAGTGCCGCCGCCCCGCCCGAGGAGCCACCGGTTGAATGGGCGAGGTTCCAGGGATTGTGGGCGGGGCCGTAGAGCTTTGACTCTGTGGTTGCCACCAGCCCAAATTCCGGAACATTGGTTTTGCCCAGAAGGATAAGCCCGGCCTTGCGGAAGCGGTGCGTCAGTTCGCTGTCGTGATCGCTTGGCAGTGCTGGCATGAAGCCACAGGCCTGCCGTGTGGGCATGCCCTTGGCGAGGCCGAAGATGTCCTTGAGAAAGAAGGGAACCCCCATAAAGGGGCCTGGCTGGGGCGCCTTTGCGGCCGCGCGGCCCGCATCATAGTCGCGAAACACCACCGCATTGAGCTTGGGCTGGGACCGTTCGGCGCGTCGGATGGCTTCTTCGGTCAGTTCGCTTGCACTGACATCCTTGTTACGCACAAGACTGGCAAGCCCAAGTCCATCGTGCGCGGCATAGTCCTTCATGCTGTGGCCCCAAGAAATTTCTGCGCGCAGCTTAGCCAGCGACTGACAGATTGTCACCACATGGCGGCCAAGGCGCGTGGGGTGAAATCCTGCAGCAGCTTTCCATGCATCGGCCACAAGAGCCAGGGGGATGTTCAGGGCCCGCGCCGTAACCAGCCTCGCCCCCTTGGCAATGCCGGACAGGCAGGGGTGAAGACCTCTGAAGGGCGCGCAGAAGGGGCGATTGGCCTAGAGCTAGCCAGGGCGGTAGACTGCAGCTAGACACTTTCACGTAGATCGGA
>JAKAVI010000381.1 GCA_021817355.1 Pseudomonadota bacterium
CGCTATTCCGCAGATGAGCGCTGGACTGTCCCGCATTTTGAGAAGACGCTTTATGATCAGGCCCTGCTCATCGAGCAGCTCCTTCGCGTTGCCCAGTTCAACCAGTGGCCCCTCTTCATCGATCGCGTCCACGAAACCGTCCGCTTTCTGCTCCGTGACATGCGCCTGGGCGATGGGTTTGCGGCCTGCATCGATTCCGACAGTGATGGAGAGGAAGGCAAATACTATCTCTGGAGCGAAGCGGAAATCGACGCCACACTGAAAGGCACATTTTCCCAGCGCTTCAAGGAAGTCTATAACGTTACCCGTGAAGGCAGCCTTAATGGCAAGAATGTTCTGCACCGGCTCGGCCCCATTGCTGGCTATCCTCTCGCCGACGCTGACGAAACGCTTTTTGCGCGTCAGCGCAGCCTGCTCCTCGAAGCCCGCAACAAGCGCACCGCGCCCCAGCGGGATGAACAGATTCTGACCGACTGGAATGGCATGGTGATTGCCGCACTTGCCCGTGCCGGCGCCACCTTCAAACAACCGGAATGGCTGGCCATCGCCCAAAGCACCTTTGAATTCATCCGCAGCACACTTGGCGATGGCGACCAGCTTTCACACAGCTGGTGCGGCAACGCCCGCAGCAAAGAAGGCTTCTCCGACGACTACGCGCAGATGATCCGTGCCGCACTCGCGCTCTTCGATGCCACGCAGGATGCGCGCTATATCGAATACGCAAAATCCTGGGTACGGGTCCTTGACGCCCGCTACTGGGATCCCATCCACGGCGGCTACGGCATGACAGCCAGTGACGATCCCGCCCTTTTTGTCCGCCCGCGAACGATCTTCGATCAGGTAACCCCAAGCGCAAATGGCGTGATGATTGCTGAACTGACCAAGCTCTTTCTCATCACCGCCGATACTGCCTACCGCGACCGCCTCAACGCTATCCTCACTGCCTTTGCCGGAGAACTCGGCCGGGCACCCCTGTCGATGCCGACCTATGTCAGTGGCTTCGAAACCGCCTTGTTGTCGCTGCAGATCGTGATCGTGGGTCCTAGCGCCAATGCCAAGACACGCGCCCTCGTTGAGGCCGTACGCTCGCGGACCCTGCCTCCGCATGTCCTCCTGGTGATTTCACCGGCACACAAGTTGCCGCAAGGCCATATCGCCCACGGCAAGACTATGCAGGACGGCGAGCCCACAGCCTATATCTGCCAAAACACCATGTGTTCGGCACCGATAACCGATCCGGTACAACTCGCCCAACAGCTGATCCTGCCAGCGCAACTTGCGATGGCAATGAAGGCACGGGCAGAGGCCGCAAATGCCGGGCAGAAACCGAACTGATCGGTGAGCCCAGCATGGCAAATCGAGACTTTGCCACAGCGCCGGCTCAGGTTAGCCTGCAGGCGATAAATTCCGGAGACACAGGCTATGGGTGGAACCAACATCACGCTTGAGGGCAAGGACGGACGCTTTGAGGGCTATCTATCAGTCCCCGAATCCGGACGCGGTCCAGGCCTCATCGTCATCCAGGAGATATTCGGCATCAACCAGGTCATGCGGGACATTGCCGACGCCTACGCCGCGCGCGGCTTCTTTGCTCTGGCTCCCGACCTGTTCTGGCGCCTCGAACCCGGCGTGCAATTGACAGACAAAACCGACGCGGAATGGAAACGGGCTTTCGATCTCATGACCCGCTTCGACATCGACAAAGGCATTACCGACATCGCGACCGCCATCAGCTACACCCGCAAAATTTCCGGTTGTACCGGCAAGGTCGGAGCCGTCGGTTATTGCCTCGGCGGCCAGCTTGCCTATCTCACCGCCTGCCGCACCGACATCGATGCCTCGGTGGGCTATTATGGCGTTAACATTCAGGAGCGGCTGGCCGAGGCCCACAATATTCGCGCGCCACTCATGCTGCACATCGCCGGCAAGGATCAGTTCGTTCCGCCCGAGGCACAGGAAAAGATCACCCAAGCGCTCAAGGCCAACGCACTGGTCACACTTCACCACTACCCCACCATGGACCATGCCTTTGCCCGCCAGGGTGGCGCCAACTATGACCAGGCCTGCGCCGATCTCGCCAACACCCGCTCAGCCACTTTTCTGCGTCAGCACCTCAGCTGACATCCTGCGGAACCACGACAAGCTGGCGCAGGTGACGCTGGCGGCGCGTGACGAAATAAAGGCCGGCGATGATGGCAAGGCCACTCAGCATCAGCGTCACCGCCAGCCAGAGGACAGGATCGACATTGCTCCGGCTCACCAGCTGGGAAGAAACCAGCGGGCCCAGAGCACCTGCCAGTACCTGGGCTCCGCCACCCATCATCGCGGCCCGCCGTGAGGGATCAGCTTCAATCAGCATCGGCACCAGGAAAGGAGTGATGCCGAGATAGCAGAACCCGGTCACGGCTACCGCGGCGATGAATGCCCAACTCGGCTCCGGCACTCCCATCACCGCCCAGCAGCCGACATAGATCGCACTACCTCCAAGCAATACCGGTAGATAGTGAATACGGCCGGCGATCCATGTTGCCACACCCCCACCAATCAGCTGAGCTAGAAGCGACAAGGTCAGCGCCAGCCGCGCGATCTGCGCGCCATGGCCGGCCTGATGCGCAATTGGCTGCAGAAAAACCGCAACCGCAGGAAACGAGGCGGTAAAAATGACCGTTGCCGCCAGTGCAATCCAGCCCTTAAGCGGCGGCGCCGAGCTTTCACCCACCGGCTTGACGAGCGGCGCGTACGAGGAAGGAATCTTGGCCGCTGCAAGCGCCGCCATGAGACTACCCAAGGCGAGCGCAATAAAGCCGCCGGATACACCAAAGCGCGGCAACACCACCAGTGTCAGCAGCAGCGCGAGCACAAACTGGGCCGCCGTCATCGCCGCCAAGAGCACGGCGCTCATCCGCTCAGGGGTCGCGTGCCGGGCGATCATGCCGATGCTGATCCACAGCAATATACCTTCAGGCAGCCCTGCCATCGCC
>JAKAVI010000071.1 GCA_021817355.1 Pseudomonadota bacterium
CTGCCAACGGCCTGGGTCACGGACCTTCTGGTTCATGATGGAGATCTGGTGGCGGGCACGGAGGGACGCGGAATCTGGATCCTTGATGATCTCAGTGTGTTGCGCCAGATCCGTAGTCATATGGCGACCAACGCCGTGCACCTGTTTACTCCGGCGCTGGCCTACCGCGTCCACCCCGACAACAATAAGGATACCCCGCTGCCGCCGGAAACACCCACAGGGCAGAACCCGCCTTCTGGCGCACTCATCGACTACTGGCTGCCGGCTCACACCAAAGGGCCGGTCACCCTTCAGATCCGGGATGCCAAAGGCAGGCTCGTGCGCAGCTATTCCAGCGCGGACCTGCGAACCGATCCGCCCGCGAACCGATACTTTGCCAAGGGCTGGATCAAACCACCCCAGCAATTGTCGGCGGCAGCGGGCGCGCATCGCTTTGTCTGGAATCTGCGCTACCCCCGTCCCAAGGCGGTGTCCTACAGCTATTCGATCGCAGCTGTGTGGGGCAGAGGAACGCCAATCGATCCACAAGGCGCCTTTGTTCTTCCTGGAACCTACCAGGTCAGCTTGAGTGCTGACGGTGTAACCCAGACCGTGCCACTGACCGTCAGGGAAGATCCGCGGGTAGGGGTTTCTGAGGCTGCGCTCAAGGCCGAACTCGCCCTGTCCATGAAGATTGCCACCGCCTCCGCGGAGGCAACTGGAGATTATAACCAGGAGGCGTATCTCCGCCATCGGCTGGATACGCTTGCGCATGCGAGCTCCAGTCCCGAACTGGTGGCGCTGCGCTCTGCGCTTGCCAGCACCGGAGTACCGAGTTTTGCCAATGCCGACTCGAAGCTGGTTCGCATCGAGGTTGCTCTCGAATCCGCCGATGCAGCGCCGACAGAGGTACAGGAGAAATTTGTCGGAGACGCAATCGTTGAACTCAAGGCCGCCGAGCGTAATTTTGCGGCAGTCCTAAAGGGACCGCTCGCACGGTTCAATGTGGTGCGCCAGCATCAGGGGCTTGCCCCCGTCATTGTGCCCTCGGCAAGCCAGGCGCCGCGTGCGAAGGCACTTGGCACTGGCGCGGACCTGCCTTGAGCGGAAGTGAAAGAGCGCCCCGGGCCAAGGCCCGGGGACCATCCTCGGCCCGGAGGCGGACGTTAGCGCGAAGGCGTGACGCGAAGGGCTGAAAGGACGCGCGCGTTGCTCAAGGACAGCTCGCGAAGAGTTCCGGGCGCTTCAGCAGCAATGCCTGCAGCAGCGCCAGGGTCTTCAGGTCATCGATCTGACCGTCCTTCAGCCTTTGCGAGAGACTGGCGAGAGGCAGTTCCAGAACCGTAATGTTTTCGTGTTCGCCTTCCGCACCACCGCCGGCCGTGCGCCGGTCGATCGCACGATATTCGGCAAGAAAAAGCGAAAAGCGTTCGGTCGTGAATCCTGGTGAAGTCCATACGTCGGCGATGTGCTCCAGGGTCCCGAGCTCCACGCCAGCTTCTTCGAAAGCTTCGCGTCGGGCGCAGGTTTGCGCCGTCTCGCCTTCGACTTTGCCGGCCACGGTTTCGACCACGCCATCGACGCCGGCGCGATAGAACGCCGGAGCCCGGAATTGCTGCACGAGCAGGGCGCATTTGCGCTCTGGATCATAGGCAAGAACGGTGGCCGCATCGCCATGATCTTCAATCACCCGCTCGAGCCTGGTGCCGTCAGCCAGACACACCCGGGCAAGCGACAGCGTCGTCCAGCCGGAATAGATGATTGTGCGCGACTCAATGGTAATACTCATGAGCTTCCCATGGGACGACGATGAATAACGCCGTCCTTGATCACAAGGGTGACGCGGCGCAGCGCACTGATATCACGGGTGGGATCACCGCTGACCGCGATCAGATCAGCGCAGAACCCCGGGGCCAGCCGTCCCAGACTGCTGTCAGAGCGAAGAATGCGGGCGTTGATCGCTGTGGCGCTCAGCAAAGCCTGATGGGGGCTCATCCCGAGGCGCACCATCCATTCCAGTTCGCGATAATTGGTGCCGTGGGCAAAGACCCCGACATCACTGCCACAGCCGATGGTGACGCCTTCATCGAGCGCCACACGAAAAGTGAGGGCGAGCGGACGCATGGCCTCGCTCAAGGCGTCGTCGCTGGTGTGTCCGCCACGATAGCTCGCGATCGCGTCCCGCGCCGTCAGGGTGGGAAGAAAGGCGCAGCCCTGGCGCGCCATCAGCGCGAAGGTTTTCCGGCTGCCGTCATAGCCGTGTTCGATGCTGTCACATCCGGCCTCAAGGGCGCGGCGGATGGCTTCGTCACTGGTGGCATGGACAGCGACCGGCCGGTTCAGATCATGGGCGCAGGTGATGGCGGCCCGCAGCTCATGGAGCCCAAAGGTGGGGCGGGTTTCACCGTCCGGACCGACGCGATAGTCAGCATAGAGCTTGATCCAGTCTGCGCCATGCGCCGCCTGATGGCGGACTGCCCGGACGATTTCATCACAGCCGCTGACTTCCTCAGCGCCTTGAGGCAGACAGCAATCGGGCCGGAACAGCCTGCGCGCTGGGCCGTAGCAACCGCTCGCAACGATGGCGCGGCCCGCGACCTTGAGGCGGGGGCCGGGGATCAGGTCCTCGGCAATCGCGCGCTGGAGCGCAATGTCCGCGTAGCCGGCTCCTTCGGTGCCAAGATCGCGCAGAGCCGTGAAGCCCGAAAGGAGCGTCGCCTTCGCATGGCGAACCGCACGTATGGTGCGGTAGGCCTCCGCCTCGTTGAGGACCTGCTCGTTCCAGCTGGTTTCGTTGTAGGGATGAAGGAAGAGGTGGGCATGGGCATCGATGAGGCCCGGCAGCAGCGTCGCCTGGGGCAGGTCGATGATCTCACAGTTTTCTGGGGGCGCGTTGGAGGCACCAATCGCGGTGATGCGGCGGCCTTCAATGAGGAGGGCCAAGCCGTCTTGGGCTGGCTTGCCGTCGCCGCACCACATCCGCCCGGGACGGATGAAGATC
>JAKAVI010000251.1 GCA_021817355.1 Pseudomonadota bacterium
TTGATGCGGCAATTTTTGCCGTAGCGGAGGAATTATTTGCCCGGCAGGCCGGCAGGCTTTGCCGTGCGTAAGAAAGTGAAAACCATAAACGGTGGAGACAGAAAAAGGGGCGGGCCAAGCCCGCCCCAAAAGCCTTGAGAAGGGCGCCGGATCAGCGGAACAGCTGCATGATGATCTGCGGTGCCTGGTTGGCGATAGAAAGAGCCTGGGCGCCAAGCTGCTGCTTGGTTTGCAGCGCGGTGAGCTGGGCGCTTTCCTGCGCCATATTGGCGTCGACGAGATTGCCGATGCCGCTGTTGAGGGCGTCTGTCAGTTTGGAGACGAAGTTTGCCTGTACTGAGAACTTCGCCGAACCTGCCGACAGATTGGCCAACGCCGCGTTGACATTGGTCAGCGAGGTCTGGATGGTCGCGATCATGGCCGAGGCCGCCGCCTGGGTAGAGATGTTACCAGTCGACTTCAAGGTCACGATCGTACCCGACAGGGACATGTTCTGTGCCGCCGTCGTGACGTGGTGCGTACCATCGGATGACGCCAGAGCGGCAATCTGAGTGGTTGAACCGTTGATCAGGTTGACGCCGTTGAAATTCGCATTGGTGACGATCGAGGTGATCTGATCGCGCAGGGCGATGAAGTTGGCGTTCATGGCCGCACGGCTGGTCGTATTCAGCGACGTATCGGAGGCGGCAAGGGCCTGCTGCTTCATCTGGATGAGCAGATCGGAAATGGACTGACCTGCGCTCAGGGCCACATCAATGGTGGACATGCCGCGGTTAAGGCTGTTGGTCACCGCCTGATAGCCGGCGACACTACCCCGCATGTCCTGGGCAATGGCGAAGATGGCGCCATTGTCTTTCGCCGAAGCCACCTTCAGACCGGTGCTTATCTGGTTTTGGGTCTGCTGCAGGGAAGCTTCGGTATTGTTGAGGTATTGCAGCGCGAGCATCGCGCCATTGTTGGTGTTCACGCTCAGCATGAGTGTCTCCGTTCTGGTGGGCCAGCGGCCTTCTGCCGCCATTCGCGAGCAGACGCCCACCTTGCTTCCGGCAACCTCCGTGCCAACCGCAAAGCCGGACACATAGATAGGTAAATCAATGAGTTATCGAGGATGCAGCCATGGAGGGGGACAGCTTTGCCTCGGCAAGTTCTGCCCTGCAGGCGGAATTTTCCACTGCCATAGGCAAGACGCGGCTATGCTTCGACCTCGCCGACCGGCTCCAGATTTGCTTAAGATCCCCGGCCTAGAAAAGGAATGCGTGTGCGATGGCAAGTAGTGGTGCCGAGCGTGGCCAGCCCGTGCTTCTGCAACCGGCCGAAAATCTCAACAATGAGCGGATAGTTGAACGCCCCCACCGCCGGCCCGCGCCTGGTCCTGGACCACTTTTGATCGCTGGCGCGGTGGGAGCCTTCTGGCTTGGGGCGGCGGTAGCCTATGCGCTCGGCCTGCTTGGCCCCAGAGGCTTGACCACACTTTCAGCACAGCAGCTTGTGATCCTGACTACGGCTGCGGTGGCACCTCCCATACTGCTCCTGCTGGCGGGCTGGGCATTTGTCCGTGGCGAGGCCATGCGCCGGACCGCCGCGGATCTGGCCGACATCACCGACCGGCTTTTTACCGCTGACGAGACGGCGGCCCGCACCGCAGCCCGTCTGGCCCGCGCCGTACGCCGGGAACTCGATGGACTCAACCAGGGTCTGGATGGCGCCGGTGAGCGCCTGCGCCTGCTGGAGAGCACATTGAAGGATCAGATCATCGCTCTGGAGGAGGCGGGCAGCCGCATCGAACTGCAGGTGGGAGCGGTGAGCGCGCGGCTCGGAGAAGAACGCGAGCGGCTTGACGCGGCTACAGCGTGGCTGGGCGAGACTGCGTCACGTGCGAGCCAGGACGTCGCCAGGAACAGCGCAAAGTGCCAGGCGGAGATCAGGTCGGCACAAAGTGAGCTGGAGGAGAGCTGCAGCGCGCTCGGCCGGGAGGCCGACAAGCTGCGTCAGGCCGTGACCGAGGTGGCGGAGGCACCAAAGCTGGCAGCCAACGAACTTGATCAGCAGAGCCAGCGCATCGAAGCGGCGTATGAAGGGGTTATGGCACGGGCGCAATTCGTGCTGGAGCGGCATGAGCGTCATCTCAATGCCTTGAACGAAACGCTGGGACGGCTGAAAGCCGAGGGCAGCGGGCTCGAACGGCAGATCGCAGATGAACGTCAGGCTCTCAGCTCTGCCGCCCAAGCGCTCAAGGATGAAGCGGCTGGCCTTGTGGAGCTGGTAATGACAGGGCATCGCGAACTGGAACAGCTGATGCGTGCCGACAGTGCTCAGGCCAGCGCGCTGACAGACAGGTTTGCGCAGGAGGCTGAACGGCTGAAGGACAGCGCGGATCTCGCCAGGGGGGCACTGGCACATATGGTCGATGCCCTCAAGGAGGCCGGCACCAGTACCCAGGCACTGATCGCCGATGCCGCCAATGAAGCGCGTCTCAGCGCCAGAACATTGGTTGACGAAGCCATGGGCGAGACCGAACAGTTGCTGCAGGCATCCACCCAACTTGCCGCGCGGACAGATGAGGTCAGAGCCATACTCGCCGGTGGCATCCGTGAGCTCGAACAGTACCTCGCCCACCTTCCGGCTATGGCGCAGCAGGAGGCTGAACAGGTGCGTACGCTCATCGCCCGCGAAACCGGAGCGCTGCTTGATCTGTCAACCCAGGCGCTCGCGCGCCTGCATTCCCATACCGGCGCCCGTCCGCTCAGTGCACCAGCGGACGGGGCTGCGAACAGCGCGGCCGACGACGGGCTGCGGGGACTTGCCCGCAAGTTTACCCAGCGTGCCAAACGCAAGGAGGGCAGGCGTTGGCAGATGAGTCAGCTTCTGGCCGCGGTGGATTCAGCGCAGGACACACGCACCCTCAGGCCTGGCGCCGCAGCGGCGCTCGGAGCACTGGAGATCGCCCTGTCTGATCTTGCCATTGACCTGAACCAGC
>JAKAVI010000402.1 GCA_021817355.1 Pseudomonadota bacterium
CCGGCGCCCGGGAATATCGAGTAGGAAATGGGTGACTTGAGGACGAATAGCAGACGTGTGAAGTGGGCGTAGGCGCCGGCGCGGATCGGCAGCACCGGCAGTGCCGCAATATTCACCGGCTTGGGTGTCACAGGTGCGGGCGGAGGCAGGGGGGGTGGGGTGCCGGTAAAGCTCGCTGGTACCAGATCGACGGCGAAACGCTCGCCTGAGCTGGAATGATGCAGCCACACCGGTCTTACGAGCGCAAAGCGAAAAGTCTTGCCGTGAGGACCTGCATGCGCGTCGGAAATATATTCCGGCAGTCTGCGCATGATTGCCTTGGCGCTGAAGTGCGGGCGATGGGCAAAGCGAAGCACAAGAACGCCATCGGCCATCTTCACGATGGGACGTTCATTGCTGAAAATCAGCCGCCCATAACCGTTCGCGCTCGTAATCGATAGGCCAGCAGCACAGGGTGGACCAGCAAGACCAAGAGCGAGCGCGGCGATGGTACACCATCGCCGCGTCTTTCCCCCTCTGCCCTCCGTTAGCGCCATCGTGGCCTGCCTCCGCACAGGGCTAGTTCTGCGCCGCTGGTGGTGGCGCGGCAGCTGCGCTGGTTCCTCCTGCCTCCTGGGGCCCAGACGCTGGCGCAGAACTGCTCGGCGCCAGCGTCGGCCCTGCAGCATTTGCTACGGTACGCGCGGCCGGCACAGGGGTCTGCGCCACAGAGGTGGTCGCTGCCGTAGCTGACGCGCGCGGTGTTGCAGCGGTATTTTTCTGCGGCGCCTGCGCCGTCGGGGCCATTGCCGTGGTCTGCGGCAGACGCAACCGGTCGGCCAGCGCCACCGTCAGTGCCTGTGCATTCTGCGGCGCCATGG
The DNA here is from genome assembly GCA_021817355.1 of Pseudomonadota bacterium. The sequence continues at coordinate 861 of JAKAVI010000402.1, forward strand.
CCGACAGGATGGAGGCCAGCGCATCTGGCTGCATGCCGGAAGCCACTTCGAGCAGCACATGCTGATCCAGAGAATCGAAGATGCGGCCAGCATTGCGTGGCTTCATCGCCGAATAAACTTTGATCAGAGCCCTCACCTGCTTGGCCTCGGCCGCGTCACGCTGCCCAAGTAACGTCTGAATTTGCGTCTTGAGATTTTTGAGATCAGCTATCTTGGCATCAACCCGATTTTCTGCCGCGGTCAAAAGGTTGGCGCGCATGTCCAGCGCCCGCGCTTCCTGATCGAGGGCGCGACGGCGCTTGGCCAGGGAGGTCAGAACATCAATTTCCGAGGCACTGTCTGTGTTGTCATCAAGCATGGCAGCGCTCGCGCCTGTGCCCTGGCTGCCGCTGGGCGGGACCGGGGCTGATGTTGTCGGCGCCCCTGCGCGCGCCTGCACGATCAGGTTTGCCCCTTTGAGCGCGATCAGTGCCCCGCACATAAAAATGACCAGAGGCAACAGGCGAAACTGTCTGAAAAACCGGTTCAACGCACCCCCCCTACTGCCTGTTCAAGCGGCATTTTGGAACGCATGACGCGCGGGCGCACCCCGGTCAGACGATCGGCCGCTGCGGGCAGGACCACTGGCTGCGACGCGGCTTGCGTCTCAAGACTGCGCTCGATGCGCGCGGCAATGCGATCGCCGCTCGTGGTTAGCACAGAGAGTTCATCAATTGCTGCACGGGCGCTGCTGACTTTTTCATCGAGCTCTTCGACCGCACCGGACGCCGCCGATTTCAGCAGACGCATCGAGGTGCCCGCGGCACCGATGGCACCATTGAGTTCGGCAATCAGAACCTTGAGCCCATCCTGACCTTTGCGCATGGCGCTGAGTTTGCGCTCCAGGACAAGACAGAAGCCAAGCGTTGCCGTAAGCAGAATGCACAGCAATATTTCAATACAGAGCGAGATCGACATGGCATCTCCTTACAGCTGGCGCGAGGCATCGGCGCGCTTGACGGCCTGCTCGACGCGGACGGCCACGGCATTACCGACGCGGCCCATGCGTCCATTAAGAAGCGGCACGTGGCCACAGCGTAGTTCAATGGTGGAGTCCGGACTGGCGTTGAGTATCAAGGTGTCGCCGACCTTGAGATTCATGACTTTTGACACCGACATCACCTGCTCATCCAAAATCGCCTGGATATCGAGACGTGTGCACCACAGCTCGGTTGCAAGGTGGGTTTCCCAGATCGAGTCTCGACCAAATTTTTCGCCCATGAACTGCTGCAGCAGCAGTTTGCGGATGGGCTCAAGGGTGGCGTAAGGAAGCAGCAATTCCGTGCGTCCACCGCGATCCTCCATGTCGATGCGCAGCTTGACGAGGATGGCGGCATTAGCCGGTCGCGCGATTGCCGCAAAGCGTGGATTGGTTTCGAGCCGATCGAGGGCAAAGTTGACAGGTGCCAGAGGTTCGAACGCCTGGGTCATGTCCTGGAGGATGACTTCGGTCATGCGCTGCACCAGGCTGCGCTCAATCGTGGTGTAGGGCCGCCCCTCGATGCGCATCGCGGCGGTCCCCCGGCGCCCTCCCAAGAGTACGTCAACGATCGAATAGATGAGATTTGAATCGATCGTAAAAAGTCCGTAATTATCGAGTTCCTCAGCCCGGAAAACCGAAAGAATGGCGGGCAGCGGAATGGAATTGAGGTAATCGCCAAAACGGATCGACGTGATGTTGTCGAGGCTGACTTCAACATTGTCGGAGGTGAAATTCCGCAGGCTCGTGGTCATGAGCCGTACCAGGCGATCAAAGATGATCTCGAGCATCGGCAGGCGTTCATAGGACACCAATGTCGAATTGACGATGGCGCGTACACCGGACTTGTCCTGCAACTGCTCGTCATTGACATCGAAGCCCAGAAGGCTGTCGATTTCTTCCTGGTTGAGAACTCGCTCGCCAGCCACGGAACTGCCATTTTCGCTGTCGGCAGCTGTTTCTTGCGGCGCTGGGTCTTCGTCGGCCATAATCCTGGTTCCACTTACTGAACAATCATTTCCTTGAGCAGAACGTCCTGAACGCGGTAGGGCGCAACAGCGACATTGATCCGCCGCATGAGCTCTTCCTTAACCCGCATCACAGACGCCGAGCCCTGCAGGTCGGACACGCGCAACTCGCGCAGGTAACTCTGAAACTGATCCACGATCCGCGGCATCAGCACTTTGATGCCCTGCTCTTCCTTGGCATTCTTGAGTTCGAGCGTGACCGCAAGCTTGAGATAGGTGGGACTGCCATTCTGACTTTGAATGTTCACTACGATGTTGGGCACGTTGTAGAATACGACCTTGGGTGGCACGAGCGGCAGCGGTGCCTCCGTGGCCTTGGCGAGATGTGTTGCCGGCGTCGGCGCAAACAGGAAAAAATAGGCCGCCACGCCCAAACCAAGCAGCGCAACGAGGCCGGCCGCGGCGATCATCAGCAATTTCCTGTTCGCAAGCAGCCCCGTCTTGGGCCCAGGCGCAGCCTCTGCGCCTTCCTCATCTTCTTCGTCCGGTTCGGTACCCCTGCCCGCCATGGCGACAGCCCCTGATCCTCTTCGTAAGAGGGCAAATTAGGCAGTTGTGGTTAAGGACTGGTTCAAATTGCCGGGCCGAGCCCGCCGCGCCGGCAAAATTTGCCGCCCTGGCGCCTTCCCGCAGAAAAAATCCCTGAGTTTTCAACGGCGGAAATGTTGGCATGACAGCTGCAAGGGTGGCTTGCCAGGACCAGAAGGGATCCGGAGCCGCCATGGACAACTCACTGCTCATCAATCTGTCGGGTCAGCTTTCGGCCTATCAGGCGATGGACATCATCGCCAACAACCTCGCGAACATGTCGACGCCCGGCTTCAAGCGCGAGGGCATGAAGTTTCAGGAATATCTCGCCAACGTGCCCTCCACCCCAACGGCCACCGGTTCGCAGAACAATACCCCTCTGGCCTTCGTCCAGAATGGCGGGGTCTTTCGCGACGTGAGCGAGGGTCCGATGAACAAGACGGGAGCTCCGCTTGATCTGGCAATTTCCGGCAATGGCTTCTTTCAGGTGCAGACCCCAAATGGCGTGCGTTACACCCGCGATGGCCACTTCCAGCTCAATTCCCAGGGACAGATCGTCGATGACAACGGTTATCCCCTCGTGGGCGATGGCGGGCCCATCACGGTAACGCCGCAGGATGGTGACATTCATATCGCCGCCGATGGCACGGTCAGCGGCACCCTCGGACAGCTCGGCACAATCAAGATTGTCGGCTTTGCCAGCCAAGCAGCGATGAGCCAGCAGGGCTCTAATCTCTACGCGACCAGCCAGCAGCCCCAGCCCAATCCCGGCGGCACGATCGAGCAGGGCATGCTCGAAGGCTCCAACGTTCAGCCCGTCATGGAAATGAGCACGATGATCAAGATCATGCGCAAATATGAAATGATCGCGTCTTTGACCAAAAGCCAGCAGCAGCTGCAGACCCAGGCGATAACCCAGCTCGGTACCATCCAGCCTTAAGGAGGCCCGTTATGCGCGCACTCAGTATTGCAGCTACGGGCATGCAGGCCCAGCAAACCAACGTCGAGGTCATCGCCAACAACCTCGCCAACATGAACACAAGCGGTTTCAAGGCGCAGCGGGCACAGTTCGAGGATCTGCTATACCAGAATGTACTGCAGCCAGGTTCACAGACCTCCGATACCGGCACGCTGGTTCCGGCCGGCATCCAGCTGGGCGCCGGTGTGCGCACCGCATCGGTCTATCGCATCGACACGCAGGGCACGCTTACCCAGACCTCCAATCCCTATGATCTGGCGATCCAGGGCGCGGGATTTTTCAAGGTCACCTTGCCCGACGGCACCTACGCCTATACCCGCGCAGGCGACTTTGGCCTGTCACCTACAGGTGAAATCGTCAACAGCGATGGCTACACGGTAGCTCCGGGCATAGCCGTGCCGCCCAATGCCCTCAGCGTCACAATCAATCCTGAAGGCCAGGTCGAAGCCACGGTACCGGGCACCTCAACACCCACCGTGCTGGGGCAGCTGGAACTCGATCGTTTTGCCAACGACGCCGGACTGAATGCGCTGGGAGGCAATCTACTCAGCGAGACCCCGGCCTCCGGTCCGCCTCAGGCCGGGGTACCCGGTTCTTCGGGCTACGGCACCATCCAGCAGGGCTATCTGGAAACCTCAAATGTCAATCCCGTCGAAGAAATCACGGCACTGATCACCGCCCAAAGAGCCTACGAGATGAACTCGAAGGTGATCACGGCCGCCAATCAGATGATGCAAACCACCGCGCAGCTATGAGGTTCGTCATGAAAGCGATTGTCCTGGCCGCCGCCCTGAGCCTTGCCGCAGTGCCTGCATGGGCGCAGATCGACAGCGTCGCCACAGTCAACGCCAAGACCGTGCGCATCGTCGTGCCCACGCACAACATTCCCCGCGGCGCGATGATCAGCGCCAGCGATCTTGCCTATGCCAACGTATCGCAGGCCCGTGCCTATGGCGACGTCGTCGCCAGCATGAGCGAACTCGAAGGCAAAGAGGCGCGCCGCTACCTCGAAGCCAATCAGCCCCTTCATGCTTCCGATGTGCGTGCGCCCATTCTGGTCGCTAAAGGCAGCACCGTGACCATGATCTTCAGCGCGCCCGGCATTTCCCTCACCGCCGTCGGCAAGGCGATGAGCGAGGGCGGCATGGGCGAGACCGTCACGGTGCTCAATCCGGTGTCCTACCGCCAGATCAGTGCCGTGGTGACCGGCCCGGGCACTGTCGCCGCCGGTCCCTTGACTGCATCCCCCAATCTTTAACCTTTCTGCCAACCGATGAGCCCCATCATGTCACGCGCCCCCCTGAAATCGATCGCCCTTGTCATTGTTGCGGGCTTTGCTCTCTGCGCCTGCAGTGCCATGGACCGGCTGGAGCACATTGGTGAGGCGCCGGCAATGTCCCCGATCACCAATCCCACGGACTTGCCCAATTACCGGCCGATCTCAATGCCCATGCCACCCAGGCAGCCGCCAGACACCCATCTCACCAATTCGCTCTGGCCGGTAGGTTCGCACAGCTTCTTTCCCGATCCGCGCGCAAGCCATATCGGTGACCTTGTTACGGTCGATATCTCGATTGCCGATGCGGCCAAGCTCTCCGACAGCACGCAGCGCGCGCGGGCCAATGCCGATACAGCGGGCATTGGCAATCTCTTTGGCCTGCAAGGCGCGCTGGCCCACATTTCGGGCGCCGATCCGTCTAAGCTGGTGAACATGAACACGACCACGTCCAATCAAGGCTCCGGCTCGATTGCACGCTCCGAAACCATCAATCTGACGCTGGCTGCGGTCGTCACCCAGGTACTGCCCAATGGTAATCTCGTAATCCAGGGAAACCAGCAGGTGCGGGTCAATGATGAACTGCGCAATCTTCAGATCAGCGGCATCGTGCGCACCGAAGACATCACCAGCAACAATACCATCAACCTGTCGCAGATTGCCGACGCACGCCTGTCCTACGGGGGCAGGGGCCAGATCACCGATGTCCAGCAGCCACCTCTGGGCCAGCAGCTCTACGACATCTTGATGCCGTTCTGATCAGCACCATAACTGCTGTGCAATGGCCGGACCTCAAAGGTCCGGCCATTTTCGTTGGCCACACCGGCGGCGCAGCGCTGGTGGCCACCCCTGGACCGATGCAGAAGGGTCTATTGTAGGAGCGCAGCCGTCCGGTCTAATCGTCGCGATAGACCTTTTCGCGCCGCTCGTGGCGCTCCTGGGCTTCGATCGACAGGGTTGCAATCGGCCGCGCTTCGAGACGCTTCAGACCAATCGGCTCTCCGGTTTCCTCGCAAAAGCCATACGACCCGTCCTCGAGGCGACGCAGCGCGGCATCAATTTTGGCAATCAGCTTGCGCTGGCGATCACGGGTGCGCAGCTCGAGCTGGCGCTCGGCCTCTGTTGCGGCCCGATCTGCCAGATCGGCATTGGGCGTGGTCTCGGTTTGAAGATTCTGGATGGTTTCCCGGCTTTCACGGAGGATCTCATCCTTCCAGCCGGTCAGCTTACGGCGGAAATATTCCCGCTGCTTCTCATTCATGAAGGGCTCACGTTCCGACGGCCTGTAGCCGGGCGGAAGTTCTATACCCATGGACACACCCCGAAAGTTAAGACGCGGCATTGGAGCGCGCGCCTTATACAGGGGCCCACCTAATGGTTCAATCAGAAAAGGAAAATCGCGCGCTTAGGCCAGCGAACGCTCAGGCCGCCTTCTGTTCTGCCATTTCGAGCTTGGCCAGTTCGACTTGGGCGCGCAGTTCGATTTCGTCCAGAACCGGCTGGAGCTGCGGGTCATTGAAATAGTCGGCGCGGGCCGAAAGGGCCCCCGCCAGACGGTGCAACGTCGCTCTGGGCAAGGTGCCGCTCAGCAAGCCCTCGCGCAACTCGTCGAGCATCTCCAGGAGCTGCTGTCCCCTTGCCAGTCCCTTGGAACGGCCGGAGGTCGCATCATCAACCCCTTGCAGTGCGAGGATCGATTCGAGTGCGGCCAATGGTGCCGCACCACGGACAATGGTGGTTTGCGGCGCATCGCCCGCGGCCAGTGAAAAGCCGCCCGCCGCCGCCCCCGGGGCGCTACGGGCTTTGGCCGCGGCACGGGTGCGATCAAGCCGTCCAGTTCCAGCAATGTCCATAGGCGCAACTCCCGCCCTTCACGGCCCACCATCGCCCCCTATGGTTAAAATCGGGTTCACGCCCGGTGATAGGGATGGCGGCAAAGGATCGTCAGCCCGCGATAGATCTGCTCGCACAGCATGGCGCGAACCAGAAGATGCGGCCAGGTTTGAGCCCCGAAGGCAAGGTTTTGCGCTGAGCCGAAGGCATCCGGGGGAAGACCGTCAGGTCCACCAATCACAAAGACCAGATCGCGATTGGCAGATTCGCACAGCCCGGCGAGTTGTTCGGCAAAGTTCTCGCTGGTCATGTTCGTGCCACGTGGGTCAAGCACAATGACATGGGCCCCGGGTGGAATCTTGCGCGCCAATCGCTCGGCTTCCTCCACCCTGCGGGCCCGTCCTTCCCGCAGCTTGGAAACCGCCACTTCTTCGAGCACGATCTGGGTTATGCCCGCCTGCCGGCCAAGCGCCCGCGCCCGTCCGATGAAGTCATCACAAAGCGTCGCCTCGGGCGTTCCTCGCCCATGCCCAACCGCTGCAATCGTTAAACGCATGGCCTAGCGCGCCACGCGCTCGGGCTCAGGCACCCGCCACATGCCCTCAAGATCATAGTATTGACGCACCTCCGGGCGGAACAGGTGCACGATGACGTCCCCGGCGTCGACCAGGACCCAATCGCCTTGCGCCAGACCATCGGTTGGCCGCGTGCCATAGCCCGCCTCCTTCAGTCGCCGGACGAGATGTTCGGCAGTGGCAGCGACATGGCGCGACGAGCGGCCGCTTGCGATCACCAGCGCATCGGTGAGCGAGGAGCGCCCAGCAAGATCGATGACCACAATGTCCTCCGCCTTGTCATCGTCCAGCGAGGCACGCACCAGCGCCAGGAGGGCAGGTTCCCTTGACGCGGCCTTCTTGGCAGAGGATTTGCGCGCAGGAGAGGGGGGGGCGGAACGCTTCGGTGCAGCCTTGCCTTTGGGTGCGGCGATCGTTTTTTTGGCCGGCGCCGTCTTGGCACGAGCGCGCTTGGCCGGTGGTACGGATTTTTGGCGTATCAGTTTGGATCTCCCTGTTAGCCGTTTCAATTTATCATGGAGGGCTCGCCCCCACCAAACGACGCGCTCGGATGGCGCTCGCGCTGAGCAGGTGGCGGGGGCCGTCCAGCACAATCAGCGCTGGCGGCCGGCGCAGCGCAAAGCCGCAGGGCTCAAAAACGCGGGCACCGGCAAATCGTTGCGCGGCGCGCGCGCGCAATCCCGCAAGGCTCGAGCCGGGACGAATGATGACGGCAACTGGCACCAGCTGCAGGATGATCTGCCAGTCCCGCCAGCGATGAAATTGTTCCAGGTTGTCGCTGCCCATCAGCCACACGAAATGGACCGCAGCAAACCGCTGCCTCAGGCGCCTTAGAGTATCGACCGTGTAGTGCGTGCCAAGGCCCCGCTCCAGATCGGTGATGATGACCCGTGGATGGGAGCAGAGCGCTCGGGCATCCTTAAGGCGCTGCTCGAGTGGAGCCATGCCCAAAACGGCCTTCAAGGGATTTTGTGGTGTCACCAGCCACCAGACGTAATCGAGTCCGAGCTGCCGCAGACCAACCTGGGTGATGTGCACATGGCCGGCATGGGCAGGGTTGAAAGACCCTCCCAGCAGGCCGATCCGCAGACCTGCAGCAACCGGAGCCGGGGGGTGCAAATCAGTCACGGCACTGCCCATCGCCACGCACCACATATTTGAATGTGACCAGCTGCGCAGCGCCCACCGGGCCACGGGCATGCAGCCGGCCCGTGGCGATGCCGATTTCCCCACCCATGCCGAATTCGCCACCATCGGCAAACTGCGTGGACGCATTCCACATGACAATCGCCGAATCCACCTTGCGCAGAAACTCCTCGGCCACAGACGCATCTTCGGTGATGATGCAGTCGGTGTGCTGCGAACCATAGCGCTCGATATGGGCCATCGCGTCCTTGACGCCATCGACGCAGCGTACCGCAATGATCGCGTCGAGATATTCGGTGCGCCAGTCTTCCTCATTGGCCGGTACCGCCTGGGCGATGAGCTGACAGACCGCCGCATCGCCACGAATCTGGCAGCCAGAGGCAAGAAGCTCGTCCAGCACAGCCACACCGAGCGTGGACAGAACCGACCGATCAATCAGCAGGGTTTCGGCGGCACCGCAGATCCCGGTCCGGCGCATCTTGGCGTTGCGCACCACTGCACGTGCCTTGGCGCCGTCCGCAGCTTCGTGCAGATAGATGTGCACAAGGCCCTCCAGATGGGCCAGCACCGGCACGCGCGCCTCCGCCATTACCCGCGCAGTAAGGGATTTTCCCCCGCGCGGCACGATCAAATCAAGGCTACCATCAAGCCCCTGAAGCATCAGGCCAACCGCATCCCGGCTCGGCACCTCAACCAGCTGGACAGCGGAGCGCGGCAAGGCGCTGGCCGCAACGCCGGCGACGAATGCCGCGTGGATGGCGCGCGCACTTTGCCTGGCCTCTGATCCACAGCGCAAAATCGCCGCATTGGCCGATTTGAGACAGAGTGCGGCAGCGTCCGCCGTGACATTGGGCCGGCTTTCGTAGATCACACCAATCACGCCGATCGGTGTTGTGATCCGAGCGATGCGAAGCCCGTTGGGTCGCGACCACTCGGCCAGAGTTTGCGCGACAGGATCCGCCTGCCTGGCGATCGCGGCAACACCACTTTCCATCGCACCCAGGCGCAGGGGGTCAAGGCGCAGCCGATCCATGACCGACGCTGGCAGCGCAGCAGCCTGCGCCGCGGCAAGGTCACAGGCATTGGCCTGCAAAATGGCGGCACGGTGGTCACGGAGCGATTGCGCCGCCGCTTCCAGCGCGCGGCTGCGCGTCGCCGCCGATGCCTCGCGCAAACGTCCGGCCGCCGCCCGCGCCCTTCTACCCATTGCCAGCATCTCGGCCTCAAGGCTCATGGCGAAACCTTCGCGCTCAGGGCCAGATCATCGCGATGCACCATGGCATCGCGTCCGCGATAGCCAAGGATCGCAGGAATTTCGTCCGTATGCCGACCGATGATGGCGCGCGCATCCTTCGCGCCATAGGCGCTGAGGCCGCGACCTGCTTCGCGGCCATCCGGTCCCAGAATGCACACCGCATCACCGCGCGCAAAGTCACCTTCGACAACCCGAACTCCTGCGGGCAGCAGACTTTTGCCGGCCAGCAATGCCGCAACTGCCCCCGCATCAATGTGCAGCGTTCCCTGTGGCTTCAAGCTGCCTGCAATCCAGCGCTTGCGCGCAGCTGAAGGCGTGGTCGTCGCCACAAAGCGGGTGTGGCGGCCACCCGCCCGCAATTTTGCCAGCCCATGATCCTGGCCTTTGGCAATCACCACCTGACAGCCAGCCGCTGTGGCGATCCGCGCCGCCGCGATCTTTGACGCCATGCCGCCGCGCCCCAGACCTGAAACCGACCCGGCCGCCATGGCTTCAATCTCTGGCGTGATCTCGGTGACGACATCGAGATGTCGCGCACCTGCTTCGCGATGCGGATTGGCGCTATAAAGACCATCAACATCCGAGAACAGTATCAAGAGATCGGCCGTCATCATCGATGCCACACGGGCAGCCAGCCGGTCATTGTCGCCATAACGGATCTCGGCGGTCGCAACGGTGTCGTTTTCATTGATGACCGCGACGGCACCAAGCTCCAGCAAGGTCGACAGTGTAGCCCGTGCATTCAGATACCGGCGTCGTTCCTCGGTATCATCGAGTGTCAGAAGTACCTGTGCTGCAACCAGATTTTGTCGTGCCAGCGCGTCGGCCCAGGCCTGCGCCAGCTTGACCTGACCCACCGCCGCCGCCGCCTGACTTTCTTCAAGGCGCAAAGCGCCCGACCTCAGACCGAGCGCAGAGCGGCCCAATGCAATGGCACCGGAGGAAACGATCACCAGCCGATGGCCTTCGTGCACCAGCCCGGCGAAGTCCGCACACATGCCATCGAGCCAATGCTGGCGCATGGCGCCACCTAGCCCGTCGACCAGAAGCGCCGAGCCGATCTTGACGAGAACAAGAGACGAGGCGGAGTGCGCAAACAGATCCGTCATGGCGCCCAGCGTTTTGCATGTGGCTCTTTGCCATCGTGGTGGCTGCGGACCTCCGCGATCGCACCCGCCACCACGCGTACAACCTCGTTCACGCCCTCACCACTGACCCCAGACATCACATAGACATCACCAGCGCTCGCCTTCTGGAGTGCCGCGCGCTTGCGCTTGACCGCCGCACTCGAAAGCGCATCGATCTTGTTCAGGACAAGGATTTCGCGCTTTTGATCAAGACCATGGCCGTAGGCCTGCAATTCATTGCGGATGGTCCGAAAGGCACCAACAATACTGGTCTTTGTGGCATCGATCAGGTGCAGGATGACGCTGCAGCGTTCGGCATGGCCAAGAAAGCGATCGCCGAGCCCAACCCCGTCATGAGCCCCTTCGATCAGACCCGGCAGATCAGCAAGCACAAATTCGCGTTCATCGATGCCAACCACACCGAGCTGAGGGGTCAGTGTCGTAAACGGATAGTCGGCAATCTTGGGACGCGCCGCCGACACCCGCGACAGGAAAGTCGATTTTCCGGCGTTGGGCAGACCAACAAGCCCGACATCGGCGATCAGCTTGAGCTGTAGAATAATGGTCTTTTCCTCGCCGGGCTGACCGGGATTGGCGTGACGCGGAGCCTGATTGGTCGCGCTCTTGAAATGGGCGTTGCCAAATCCGCCATTACCTCCCTTGGCCAGAAGGACGCGCTGACCAGGCTCGGTCAGATCAGCAATCAGACGTTCTCCGTCTTCCTCGTAGATTTCAGTACCAACCGGGACCTTGACGATGGCATCTGCACCCGCCGCGCCCGACATCTGCTTGCCCATGCCGGCTTCGCCGCTTTTGGCGAAGACATGCTGCTGATAGCGGTAATCTATCAGCGTGTTGAGATTGGCAACCGCTTCGGCAAAGACATCGCCACCGCGTCCGCCATCGCCTCCCCAGGGGCCACCAAACTCGATGAACTTCTCGCGCCTGAAAGCCACACAGCCATTACCGCCATTCCCCGAGCGGATATATACCTTTGCGACATCGAGGAATTTCATGACCCGTCCTTCAAATCGTGGCGCCAGCGTGAAGCCGGCGCCTGCAACCCTGCCTCACTCGCTCCCCGTACGCGGTTCAACGAGCGTCGGCCGCCCGATACATGGCACAGCCGTGCGACCCGCGCACCTGTGCTTATCATGGCTGACGACATCGTCTTTCGCCCAGCGCTGCGGATATCGGGGTGGAAAGCATCGCCGGCTCGAGAATCATGTCGTGGCAGAAGATGCGCTCATGGCGGGCCAGACAGTCACGCAGCGAGACCCCGGCGGCCAGGAAACCCAGCTTCTGTAGAACCCGCCCCGAGTTCGGATTGTCATCAAACCAGCCGGCCGTCAGATAGGTGGCGCCGAGCTCCTCAAAGGCATAGCGGACAACCACCCGCGCCGCCTCGCTGGCGTAACCAAAGCCCCAATAAGGACGGGCCAGCCAATAGCCGATCTCATAGACGCCATCTCCCTGGGCGTGGGCGCCGCAGCCTCCGATATAGGCCGCGCCGCACTTGAGCGTGATGCCGAGTACGAGGTCCTTTGTCACGCCCAGGCGGGCGACAAAGGCCTCGGCATCGCTCTGGGTATAGGGATGAGGGACGCGGGCAAGATTTCTTGCGACCTGCCAGTCTCCCACGCCTGCGGCAATGGCACTCGCGTCGCTGGCCGTAGGGCTGCGCAGCACCAGGCGCTCGGTCTCCAGAATCACGCTCATGACATTCTCCGGGCGAGACAAGAAAAAAGGGAGATGGCGGTCCATCTCCCTCGCCCGATGGCCGCCTCTGCTGGCGGCCGGATGTTCCGGAAGGCCGCCTATTCCGCCGCCGTCTTGGCCGGGGCAAACGGGAGCACCGATACATAAGTGCGGCGCTTGAAGCCGGTTTTGAATGCAACCTGCCCGTTGCTCGTGGCAAAAATCGTATGGTCACGACCCATGCCGACATTGGTACCGGGATGGAACTTGGTGCCGCGTTGACGCACGATGATGTTGCCGGCAGCGATGGGTTCGCCGCCAAATTTCTTCACACCCAGCATTTTGGGGTTCGAATCGCGTCCATTGCGCGAAGAGCCGCCTGCCTTTTTGTGCGCCATCTGTCCTGTCCTGCACTGGTCCGCCCTGAACTTCAGGGCAGCACGATTAGCTAACTCACCCCGTCGGGCTTACCCGGCGTGGATTTCGGTGATCTTCACCTTGGTAAACTGCTGGCGGTGCCCACGCTTGCGTCGCGAGTCCTTGCGCCGCCTCTTCTTGAAGGCAATCACCTTCTCGCCACGGCCCTGCTCGACAATCTCGGCTGTCACGCTCGCGCCACCAACGAGGGGAGCACCGGCTTGTACCGTCTCGCCACCCACCATCAGCACGTCGGCAAAGGTCACCGCCGCGCCTGCCTCGCCCTCCAGTTTCTCAACCGAGAGCACATCATCTTTCGCGACCTTGTACTGCTTGCCGCCAGTGCGGATCACCGCAAACATGGACCAATTCCTTGAAATGACGTTGCCTTTCCCGGTCGCAGATACGCCTGCCAGGCCCCTGGGGGTTGCCGGAAAGGCGCGCACTATAGCCATGCGCGTTTGCCGGTCAAGCACAGATCCAAGTCACAGATCCAAGTCTTTGCGGGCGATCATCCCCTTGCCTGCGTCAGGGGCCTGAGGCGAAAGGCTGTCTGCGGGCTCTGCCCCTGTGCTTCAGCTCTGGTCACCACCTGCGTTCCGGGTCTAGAAGCGGGCGTTCACCCGTCACCTTCTTCTCGTCGATGGGCCAGGCCTGACCGACCGGAGCAGATTCATGCCGCTTCCTGAACCCTTGACCTATCGGCGTGCGGGCGAGGCGGATGCGCCGGCGTTAGAGACGCTGATGGCGCGGGCGATTGACCAGTTGCAACGGGACCTCCTCAGCCCGGCGCAAATCACAGCCTCCGCAGCGCTGATGGGGCTGGATCGGCAATTGATCGCCGATGGCACGTATTTCGTCGTTGAAGACGGGGCTCGGCTTGTGGGCTGCGGTGGCTGGAGCGCTAGGGCTACTCATTTTGGCGGTGATCACACCAGCGGCCGCGACCCCCGACCGCTCGATCCGGCTACCGAAGCGGCGCGAATCCGCGCCATGTACACCGATCCGCTGTACGTCCGCCGTGGGATCGGCCGCTTCATCCTCGAACTTGCCGAACGGGAAGCTGTGGCGGCCGGCTTTGCGCGGCTCGAACTGACAGCGACCCTGGCCGGCCTGCCGCTTTACCGCAGTTACGGCTTTGAGGAGGTACAGGCTTTCAGCGCCACCGCCCCCAACGGCATTTCAGTTCCAATGGTCGTCATGTCCAAGGTTGTTCGCTAGAGGTCCTCAATCCGATATAACAGCACCTTCCATGCGCTCGTTGACTGACCTGCTTTACAATTTTCACTGGGTGGTCCCGGAAGAGGCCGCGCGCTCAGCCCAGGCTTATGCAGGCCGGTTCGGTCCGTTTCTGAGCGCGCACGGAATCGGCAGTGTTATCAACCTGAGAGGCCCCAACCCAAGCTGGCGCTGGTGGCATTATGAAAAGCGGGTCTGCGCGCGCCTGGGCATTTCCCACCACGATGTCATGTTGTCGAGCAAGAATTTACCGTCCGCTGCGATGCTGAAGCGATTGCTGGCCGCTTTTGACGCGTGTCCCAAGCCGCTCCTGCTCA
>JAKAVI010000102.1 GCA_021817355.1 Pseudomonadota bacterium
CCGGCATCATCGATGCCGATATCGAGAAGGACGAGCCTTAAGGCCTCCTCTCGATTACCGCATCCGGCGACCCAAGGCCGGACATTGGCTCGGGGCTGTAGCTCAGTTGGGAGAGCGCGTGAATGGCATTCACGAGGTCAGCGGTTCGATCCCGCTCAGCTCCACCAAGCCTCCTTCTGCCTAGCCTCCTTCTGCCCTGCATAAGCGTTTGGCCGATCGGCCCTCTGGGCTGAGGCGCCTGTGACGCGGCGTGACGCGGGACATCCGTGACCCTTGAGCAGACTCGCCGCGCCGCCCCCCTTGGGCTCGGCCATGGACCTCATCTATAACCTTCACGGCCCCGGGCATGAGGCGTATGCCCACTCAGCTGACTGGGGCGACGGGCGGAAGGATCAAGCACCATGGCAACCCTCATCCTCGCAGGAACCTTGCTCGCAAAGCCGGGCCAAGAACCGCTTTACAAGCACACCATCCGGGTCGAGGCCGGGCGCATCAGCGGCGTTGAGAGAGGCTTTGCGGCGGGAGCCGCGGGGGACGAGACCATCGACCTGTCGGATCAGGTCGTGCTGCCAGGCCTCATCGACTGCCACGTCCACCTGACCTCAGAATTTGGCCCTGGTCACAAGCTGCTCACGGTCGAAGAATCGGCGGCAACGATTGCCCTTCATGCTGCGGCGCATGCCCGCGCCACGCTGATGGCAGGGTTCACGACGGTTCGCGATCTGGGTGAACTGGGTGGTGCCGGGGATGCGATTTTTGCCCTGCGCAATGCGGTTGCCAAAGGCTACGTGCCCGGTCCGCGCATCTTTGCCGCTGGTGCCGTGATCTCGCCAACCGGCGGTCATGGCATCACCTGCGGCTATCGCGAGGATATCAACCTTCTGCTTGATTCATCGGGCCGGGCTGATGGGATTGATGGGTGTCGCCAGGCGGTCCGCCGCCAGGTGCACCGCGGCGCCGACTTTATCAAGTTTGTGGCCACCGGTGGCGTGCTGACCGATACCGCAACGGGAACCGGGCAGCAGTTCTTCGCCGACGAATTCGAGGCCATCATCGCCACCGCCCATATGCTCGGCCGCCGGGCCACAGCGCATGCGCACGGTGCCGACGGCATAAAGGCGGCCCTGAGGGCCGGCGTCGACAGCATTGAGCACGGCAGCTTCATGGATGACGAAGCGATCGAACTCATGCTCGCCCGCAAGGTCGTGCACGTACCCACGACCCTGGCCGGCGCAACGGTCGCCGCACAGGCCAAGGACGGCTTCCTGCCGGAAGCCATCCGCAAGAAGGCGCTCGAGGTCGGGCCACAGATCCTCCAGACGCTGAGCCGCAGCCACAAGGCCGGTATCCGTATCGCCTTTGGCACCGACAGCGGGGTCTCCCGTCATGGCGAGAATGCCAAGGAGTTTGCCCTCATGGTCGAGGCCGGGATGAGGCCGATGGAGGCTATCGCCGCGGCGACGCGAGATGCAGCTGAGCACATCGGTTTTGCTGACCAGATCGGGACGATAGAACCCGGCAAGTTCGCGGACATCATCGCGGTTGCAGGTGATCCTCTCAAGGACATCCGTGCGCTCTGTGATGTCAGCTGGGTCATGAAGTCCGGGATCGTCTACAAGCACACCCATGGCCCGCGGCGTTCCTGAAGGAGCCCTGAGCTGAGCCATTCGGCTCGAGGACAGAGGGGCTTCGCCAAGGGCGATTGTGCGCGCCGCGGCGTGCCTGGGGTCGACCTGTCCCCAGAGGCCGAGCCGCGCCTTGTTGGGACCTGGGTGGCGCCTATTGCCGTGCCGCCCGTTAAGACTGATTGTTGCCCTCGCCACGCTTCCAGCTCGGAGTGATAATCATTCTCGTTGATCGATTGCGCCAAGCCACAGCGGCACTCAGGAGTCGCTTGGCCGCAGACCCAATCGCCCTTATTTGTCTGTCATCAAAGGAAAAATCGGCTAAAAGCCCCTAGTTGCTGCCCAGAGGTTCAGTTTTGCCTCAGTTTCTCGACGCCCGAGCCGTTCCGGACGGCTCAGTTTTAAGCCCGGACCTGGCGATTATTGGTGGCGGTCCGGCCGGGATCTCGCTTGCCCTGGCCCTGGCGAACAGCAATCTCAAGGTCCTGCTGCTGGAAAGCGGGTCGATGCATTTCAATGCTCAGACCCAGAATCTGTATGCCGGCGAAGAGGTTGGCATCCCCTATATACCGCTGGACGAGACGCGCCTGCGCTATCTGGGGGGCTCGACCAACCATTGGGGCGGGTGGTGCCGGCCCCTGACCGAGATCGATTTCGAGCAACGCTCCTGGGTACCTTATTCCGGCTGGCCCTTCGGCCGCGCCACCCTCGAGCCCTATTTTCCACGGGCCCAGAAGCTCGTGGAAGCTGGGCCGTTTGTCTACGACGCCCTGGCCGATTCGGTTGGCGGTCTGGGTCCGCTGCTCCAACTGGGCCTCGGTGGGGTCTATTCGAGTTTCTTCCAGTTCAGCCAGTGGGCGGGCAATCCCGAACACCTGCCAACCCATTTCGGCGAACGCTATGCGGCCGACCTCAAGCGCATCCCCAATCTCGACGTCATGCTGTATGCCAACGTCACGGGGCTAAGGCTGTCTGCCAACGCCGCCAGTCTTGATCACCTGGATATCGCCACCCTGTCCGGACGTCGCTTTCGGGTGCAACCGCGCGCCGCGGTGGTCGCCACTGGGGCGATCGAAAGCGCCCGACTATTGCTCGCCTCCAACGATGTCATGGCCACCGGGGTCGGCAATCAGCACGATCTGGTCGGACGTTTCTTTGCCGATCATGCCATTCCGCGCAACACGGCAACGCTTGTCGTCTTCCGTGGCGCGCTGCCCTCCTACTACACCCGCACCGCCATACTCAGCGGCCTGCATTTTCGTGCCACGCTGGCACCAAGCGATGCGTTCAAGCGCAGTGCACAGGTACTGGGCTCGCTTACGACGGAGAT
>JAKAVI010000067.1 GCA_021817355.1 Pseudomonadota bacterium
CGATCTAAGCCATTCCCTAACTGGATACGGGAGCCGTGACCAACGCGTTGGATCAGCGATCATCTGTCGTACGCGCTCCGCCAGAAATGTTGACAGTGGAAATTTCCCTCCCATGTAGGATGGCACCTGAGCTTCAGGGTCCCGCGTACGTGATACAAATGCGGTGTCTTCTCGGATCCCTTCGAAACACAGAACCTCTCCTGCGAAGACAAATGTATCTCCAGGGGTGAGTGTCTCCAAAAAATATTCCTCAACACGTCCGATCAATCGTCCGCCAGCACCGATTGGCCTTCCCTTGGCTACCATCTTGATGTCCAGCATAGGTTCTTCAACTATCACACCAACATTGAGACGGTAGCCTTGAGCAAGTCGAGGGTGGGACAATCGCCACTCACCGCTTGCGGTTGGCCTCAGGCGGGCATAGCGATCATAGCGCCTAAGCGCATATCCTCCGTTAGCCACAAATTCTAGAACTTTTGAAAAGTCGCCCCATGACAGCTGGCGGTAAGGAAATGCGCTCGCGACTTCACGATATAGCTGCTCGGGATGGAATGGTCCGGAAACCGCCCTTCCCATGATATGCTGAGCAAGGACATCAAGCCCACCATCTCGCAACTTTTCTCCATCAATTTCGCCGGCGAGAACCGCATCCCTTGCTGCCTCACATTCAAGGACCTCAAATCTATTGGCCGGAACGAGCAGTGCCAGGCTAGGTTCATCTAGCCTATGGTTGGCACGGCCAATTCTCTGGAGCAGGCGCGCGGCACCCTTGGGAGCTCCCATGCAGATGACCCGATCAACCGCTCCCCAGTCTACGCCAAGATCGAGTGTCGATGTGCAGACCACCGCTCGCAGGCGGCCACAAGCCATCGCATTTTCCACCTTGCGCCTTTGATCAGGCGATAACGAGCCATGATGAAGCGCAATCGGGAGATTTTTGTCATTGATCGACCACAGATCCTGAAACAGATGTTCAGCCTGGGCGCGTGTATTCACAAATATCAGTGTGGTAGTTGCCGCCAGGATTTCTGCCATTACCTCGCCGACGGCGTGTTTGGCCATATGACCGGCCCACGGAACATACTCCTGTGAAGACAGAATTTTTATCTGTGGTTTGGCGCCAGATTGACCAACAATAAGACAACTAAGCGCCTTTTCACCCGATGGCTGTGGAACAAGATAACTCCGTAGTGGATCGGCGTCAGAAACCGTAGCCGAAAGCCCTATTCGAAAGTGATCCGGGGCCATCGCCTGCAAGCGGGTCAACCCTAGCGCAAGGAGATCTCCGCGTTTGGAATTATGAAGTGCATGCACCTCATCCAAAATTACCACTCTCAAGCTCTTGAATAAGCGCTCTGCGTCCTTCACAGCAAGCATCAGGGCAAGCTGCTCGGGCGTCGTCATTAGGATATCAGGCGGCGCATAACGCTGCCGTTGGCGCTGCGGTGACGGTGTGTCGCCGGTGCGATTCTCTATGCGCAGGTCCAGAGCCATTTCGACGATGGGTGCCCGCAAATTGCGTGCAACATCAATTGCTAATGCTTTGAGTGGCGATATGTAGAGCGTGTGAAGTTGACAGGGGCGCAGATTCGAGGCTGGCAGCTGACTGAGTTCGACCAGACTGGGCAGAAAGCCAGCCAGCGTCTTGCCTCCGCCCGTGGGCGCGATTAGCAGGGATGACAGTCCCTTTTGCGCTTGCCGCAATAGTTCAAGCTGATGGGCACGGGGCGTCCATCCCCGGCTGGCAAACCAGCGGACAAAGTGAGGCGGTAACCCGGTTTCCGTTTCGGCAGGTTTTTCGGCACGCATGAATTCACTCTATCAGGGTCCGCCTCACACCAGCAGATTGCGGCGGCCGCAGACCCCTGTATGCTGTAAGCAATAGGGAGGACAAATTATGGATCTTATGTTTCGCGAAAACCTGCTCAAGGGCAAACGCATTCTAGTAACCGGAGGCGGCACTGGACTGGGTGAGGTAATGGCGGAGGCATATGCGCAGCTGGGTGCACGGGTGTACATTTGCGGACGCCGCAAGGAGATACTCGAGGAAACGGCCCGGCGGATCTGCGATCGCACGGGCTCCAAGGTCAGCGCCATTACCTGCGATATACGCGTCGCTGAAGCTGTTGACGACATGATAGCGGAAATATGGGCCAACGGCGGCCCGTTGTCCGGGCTCGTCAACAATGCCGCTGGCAATTTCATCAGCCGCACAAAGGACCTGTCTCCTCGGGGTTTCAATGCAATCGCGGACATCGTTTTCCGTGGTACTTTCTACGTCACCTTGGCCTGCGGCAAGCGATGGATCGACGGAGGTCAAAAGGGCAGCGTCATCTCCATTCTGACAACATGGATCTGGAATGGCGGACCATTCACCGTACCCAGTGCAATGAGCAAGGCCGGTCTCCACATCATGACAAAATCCCTGGCGAGTGAATGGGGAACCTATGGCATTCGCCTCAATGCGATCGCTCCGGGTCCGTTTCCAACCAAGGGTGCCTGGGAGCGGCTGAGCCCCCAGGCTGCAAACCGTGGCGAGGAAAGGGTAAGTGCCATTCCAATGGGACGCAATGGCGAAATGCCTGAACTCGCCAATCTCGCAGTCTTCCTGATGGCAGACGGTTGCGACTATCTCACCGGGCAGACAATCGCAATAGATGGTGGCTTACATCTGGCGTCTGGCGGAAATTTCTACCAACTCAGCGCACTTGGTGACGACGATTGGCAACGCATCCGCGACGAGATCAGGGGCACAAATGCCAAGGATAAGGCTAAGCGAACGGTTTGACCAGATTTGGTACGCCACGGCCAGTCTGGGCTGCTGGCGCCGCAAGGAGGCCCGCTTGCGCTGGTGCAAGTCCTCTCGCAATGAGAGGAGACTTACACGCGCGCCGGACACGAAACTTTGCGTCCACCTGGAACTAGATATGCAAATAGATGGTAAGAGATCACATGTCCTTCCGCCGATGGAGCGATGTCATTTTCTACCATTAGGCTGAAAAGGCTGCGATGCCAGTGATGGTTCGACCAAGAATGAGAGCATGCACATCATGCGTGCCTTCATAGGTATTGACGGCTTCAAGATTGAGCAGGTGCCGTATTACACCATACTCGTCAGAAATGCCATTACCGCCATGCATGTCGCGCGCCTCTCTCGCTATCGCCAGAGCCTTGCCACAATTATTGCGCTTCAAGAGCGAGATAGCCGCCGGCGCAGCCCGCCCGTCATCCATTAGCCGCCCGAGCTGCATGGCCCCCGCAAGCCCAAGCGTGATTTCCGTCTGCATGTCTGCCAGCTTCTTCTGAATCAGCTGGTTGGCTGCCAGCGGGCGCCCAAACTGCTTACGCTCCATCGTATAAGTGCGCGCAGCATGAAAGCAAAATTCCGCCGCCCCCATCGCTCCCCAGGCTATACCGAAGCGGGCCCGATTGAGACACCCAAATGGACCCGAAAGTCCTGATACTTCGGGAAGTAGAGCGGCCTCACTTACCCGACAATCTGCGAGTACGATCTCTCCGGTCGCGCTTGCGCGAAGGGAAAACTTGCCTTCAATCTTTGGCGTCGAAAACCCTGCGGCATCACGCTCAACAATGAAGCCACGAATCTTTCCGTCAAGTTTAGCCCACACAACCGCTACATCCGCAATCGGCGCATTGGTAATCCAGGTTTTTGTACCATTGATTCTATAGCCGCCACTAATTTTTTCCGCACGTGTGACCATACTTGCCGGATCGGAGCCATGATCCGGCTCTGTCAATCCGAAGCAGCCGACAAATTCCCCGCTGGCCAGCTTTGGCAAATATTTACGGCGCTGAACGTCGGAGCCGTAGGCATAGATCGGATGCATAACAAGAGAATTCTGAACGCTCATTGCCGAGCGATAGCCGCTGTCAACGCGTTCCACTTCGCGCGCAACCAAGCCATAGCTTGTGTAGTTTAATCCCGCCCCACCATAGGTATCAGGCAGCGTAATACCGAGAAATCCAACTTTACCCATTTCGCGCATCAGCGCCCGATCAAATTTCTCGTGACGGAAGCCTTCACGAACAGCCGGCATCAAGACGCCGCTGCAGAATTCCCGCGCGCTGTCGCGCACCAGACGCTCCTGCTCCGACAGAGCCTCGCCTAAGAGTAGCGGATCGGACCAGTCAAAAGGATTGTCTTCGAGCTTAGGGGGGCGCTGAAGGGTCATGTGTGATCAATCCTGTTCTTTCAGAAACTCAAGTACAGCCTGCTTGTATAGTTTGTCCCCCACGCTCGTCATATGGTCGCGGCGTTCAATGGTCACAGAGCGTCCCCGGGGGAATGCGGCAGCCAGAGGACCTGGCCGGCCAGTTAACGTGTCGGCGCTGCCACATACCACAAGGACTTTTTGTGGTATTTCGGCGAGTTGTGACGGCGAAAAGGTTGTGCGGCTACCACGCATACAGGCAGCGAGCGCAAGGCGATCCTTTCCCTTTTGGTCAACGAAACGGCGGAACATCAGCCCTAGTGGATCTTCGATTGTTGTTGGGTTTTCAACTTCCAGTGCCGCGGCGACCCCAGAGAGGGTATTACCACGATCACGGAAATAGGTCTCTCCAACGCCGCCAACAATCAGCTTGTCGACGCGTGTCCCGAACCTTTTCGCCAAGTGGATGGCCATGTAGCCGCCCATCGAGTAGCCCATCACTACGGTTCGTTTCAGGCCAGCAGCGTCCATGACCGCCAGAACATCGCTCACACGAAGATCCTGGGCATAGGCTGCCGGATCGCGAGGCTTGTCGCTTTCCCCGTGCCCACGGATATCCGGCGCGACAACCCTGCGTCCTGACTGCAACAAGGTCTCGTACCATCCAGGCGCCCGCCAGTTTTGCGTGCGGTCTGAACCAAAGCCATGGACAAGGACAATAGGCTCCCCCCGTCCGACATCGTCAAAGGCGATCCTAAGCCCGTCTGGGGATATCACATATTCTGTCATACCTGCTTTTACCCTGAGACTAGCGGCTCGCAAAGTCTGTGCCGCGTGCCTAGTATGGGACCGAGCAGCGGGACGTAGGGAAGGTGAAAATGAATGTTTGGCTCTTGATCGCGGCGATCAACGGGTTTCTTGCCGTCGCCCTCGGAGCCTTCGGATCACATGGTCTGGAGGGCAGGCTATCCGCCAAAGATCTCATCACCTTCGAGACTGCAGTACGGTACCACATGTATCACGCCCTGGCGCTTGGCCTATGTGCCTTCGCTGGCCATGGAGCGGACCTAGCACCGGTAACCGCGGCCGGCACCCTATTTACTATGGGGATAATGATCTTCAGTGGGTCCCTCTACCTTTATTCGGTATGCCACTGGCGGCCGCTGGTTTACCTGACCCCGTTCGGTGGCCTAGCTTTTCTCGCGGGCTGGCTCATGCTCGCTTGGGCAGCCTGTACGGTGGGGTAATTGGGAGGACGGAATGAACACTTTTCCAGAGCCACGTCTTATCAGGACCAATGGCGTCGAGCTAGCAGTCTACGAAATGGGGCCATCGAAAGGCGTACCGATCGTATTGTGCCACGGGTTTCCGGAGCTTGCCTACAGTTGGCGCTATCAGCTGCCAGCTCTGGCAGAAGCGGGATACCGCGCAATTGCCTTAGATCAGCGAGGATATGGCGGATCTTCCCGCCCGCAGGCAGTGGAAAGTTACGATATCGTGCATTTGACCGATGATCTGGCTGGCCTACTCGATGCGCTTTCAATTGATCGTGCCATCTTTGTTGGCCATGACTGGGGTGGACTTGTCGTGTGGCAGATGCCGCTTTGGCAATCGACCCGCGTTGCCGGCATCATTGGCGTGAACACGCCGTTTCTGCCCCGACCTCCCGTTGATCCGGTCCAGGCCATGCGCAACGCCTATGGCGACAACATGTACATCGTGCTTTTCCAGAAGCCAGGAATTGCTGACGCCATCCTAGCGAGGGACGTTGCCAGGAGTTTCCGCTTCTTCATGCGAAAATCAGGAATTCGCGCCGTCGATTATGCCAAACTACCAAAGCAAGCCCGTAATCTTGAGCTTGTTCGTGCACTTGGTGAGGACGAATCTGGTTGGGCAGGCGAACCGCTGTTGAATCCCAAAGACCTTAAATTTTTCGTGGATACCTATCAGCGCACTGGATTTACCGGCGGGATAAACTGGTATCGTAACTTTACGCGCAACTGGCAATTGAGTGGAAAGTTGCCTCAGAAAGTCGATGTCCCCGCCCTTATGATCATGGCAGAGGACGACGTTGTCCTCTCTCCTTCCATGGCAGACGGCATGGAGCGTTATGTGCCGGATTTGGAAAAAGTTTTGATAAAGAATTGCGGACACTGGACACAACAGGAAGCCCCCCAACGTACAAATTCTGCCATGCTGGACTGGCTTCAGCGGCGGTTTCCGAATATTCAATAAATCAGGAAATTCTTAGCCGATGGATACAGGTTAGACTATCAGCGGTCCACCGTGAGATGATTGACTCTTCCCGCACCCCTGTCAATTTTTCATACGCAGACCCCGGTGACCCGTGGCTCAAGCGTTTCGTCATCCGCACAGTAGAACGCATGACCGGACAACCAGTCCTGAGATCCATGTATGAAGATCACCTCACCAATCCCGTGCCTGGAGAAAGCTTCTGGGACGCCGCAGTTCGTCGATTGCAGTTAAATGTTGTCGTCAATGAAGATCTCCTGCTTCAACTACCGAGAAGTGGCCCACTCGTTGTCGTCGCCAACCATCCATTCGGTGTTGTAGATGGGCTTACTATCTGTAAGCTCATTGCGCATGTTCGCAGCGATTTTATGATATTGACCAACGCGCTACTAACCCAGTCGGAAGAATTAAGATCATACCTGCTTCCGATTGATTTCAACGAAACCGACGATGCTCTCGCAGTTAATTTGAAGTCCAGAGCTGCTGCAAAGCACCATTTGATGGCCGGAGGGTGCCTGGTTGTATTTCCTGCTGGTGGCGTCTCCACCACACCCCGTCCCTGGAACAAGATCGCAACCGACGCTGAGTGGAAGAACTTCACTGGCCGATTAATTCATCAGTGCAAAGCTCCAGTCGTGCCTGTATATTTTGCGGGTCAAAATAGTCGACTATTTCAGCTTGCCAGCCATATTTCTCTCACGTTGCGCCTATCTCTGCTATTCAAGGAAGTAAGAGATCGCATTGGCAGCGATATACATGTTCAGATTGGTGAGGTAATAGCCTTTGAACAATTACCAAATGACGAAAATAGACAGTCCTTCATGTGTCAGTTGCGTAAAATGACTTACGCCCTTAGCAGCGAACTGAAACGTTCTGGCCGGTGTCCAATTCAAATGAGGAAACTCTGATGCGGGTAGGATTATTCGTTACCTGTCTCGTCGACATGATGCGACCATCCGTCGGGTTTTCCGCGATTACGCTGTTGGAGCGCGCAGGCTGCGAGGTCATTGTTCCGACATCACAGACCTGTTGTGGCCAGCCGACATGGAACTCTGGTGCTGATGCCCATAGTCGGGAGCTGGCACGCAACGTCATCGACACATTCCTGGAATTTGACTACCTGGTTGTGCCATCTGGGTCCTGTGCCGGTATGATTCGTAACCATTACCCTGAGGCCCTCAAGGACGATAGTGTTTACCACTCGCGGGCACTCTCGCTCGCCAGGAAGACATACGAACTCACCCAGTTCCTTGTTGAAATTGCGCAAACATTAGAGTTTTCATCGCGATACAACGCTTCGGCGTGTTATCACGATTCTTGCTCGTGCCTGCGCGAACTATCTAATCGTGAAGCGCCACGGCAACTACTCGCTAAAGTAGAGGGGCTCGAACTGAAGCCGTTGAAGGATGCCGACGTCTGCTGTGGCTTTGGCGGTCTGTTCAGTGTCAAATACCCGGAAATTTCTGAACGAATGGCAGATGATAAGATTGCCGACGCAAAAAATAGTGAAGCATCTCTCGTCATAGGACCGGATCTTGGTTGTCTGCTGCACCTGGCAGGTCGCGCTGCACGACGCGGTGAAAGTCTGCAATTTCGCCATATCGCTGAGGTTCTTGCCAATTGTTCCAAGCCGTCGATAGGAGAAGGGACATGACACAAGATCCGCTTGCCTTCCGCGAAGCCTCCAAGAAGGCGGTGCACGACCCGCGTCTCAAGCAGGCACTTGGTCGGATCAAGGGGCATTTCCAATTTGCTCGTCGCTTTGCATCCAATGATTTTCCTGACTTCGAAGCCCTACGCAACAAAGGCGCAGCGATACGAGAATACTCCATAACACATTTGCAGTCCCTGCTTGGTGAATTTGAAACGGCGGTGACTGCTCACGGCGGAAAGGTACATTGGGCACGCAATGCGTCTGAGGCACGCCAGATTGTTATTGAAATCTTGAAGAAATCTGGTGCCCATCGCGTGACCAAGGGAAAATCCATGGTCAGCGAGGAAATTGGCTTAAATGACGCCCTAATGGCGCATGGCATTGAACCAATCGAAACTGATCTTGGCGAATATATTATCCAGCTTCGCCACGAGCCACCCAGTCATATCATCGCACCGGCGTTTCATCTTAACAAAGAGGATGTCGCGGATACCTTTCGCGCCGCCCATCGCAAGTTGGATCCAGCGCGTGACCTTTCCGAGCGTAGCGCCCTTGTGGGCGAGGCTCGGACCATGCTGCGTGCGGCCTTTGAAGGAGCAGATGCCGGCATCACCGGGGCAAATTTTCTTACCGCTCGTGAAGGTGCAGCAGTGATTGTTACGAATGAAGGCAATGGCGATCTTACGCGCCTGCTTCCCCGCACCCACATCGTTGTAACGGGTATTGAAAAGGTGGTGCCGGATCTTGATTCCGCAGCGGTGCTTTTGCGCTTGTTGACGCGTTCCGCCACTGGTCAGCCCATTACTTCATATGTCAGCGTGATGAGCGGACCACACTCTAAAGACATATCTGATGGCCCTCGTGAATTTCACGTAGTTCTGGTCGACAACGGCCGAACACGGCTTCTGGGTACACCTGCGCAAGCAACATTACGTTGTATCCGGTGCGCGGCCTGCCTCAACCATTGCCCTATTTATGGAGCGGTCGGCGGCCATGCCTATGGAGCGACCTATCCAGGCCCGATCGGCGCGGCACTCAACCCTAATCTTTTGGGCCTATCGGAGGCACATCACCACCCCAATGCCTCAACTTTCTGTGGGAGATGTGCGGAGGTTTGCCCAGTCAAAATCCCTTTGCCGACCATTATGCGCTATTGGCGTGCGCGCGAATACGCGGCAGGTCTACCACCGTTGAGCTATCGTGCTGGGCTGGGACTATGGGCTTTTGCCGCCAAACGTCCATTGCTTTATCGGCTGGGTACAAGACTAGCGAGCCGAGTACTGAAGAAGATGGCCAAGGGTGGCCGCATTCGAGCTCTTCCTCTGGCCGGAGGATGGTTTGCCGTTCGAGATCTTCCTGAACCGCAGGGTAAGACTTTTATGGAGCAGCTGAAGTCCTCATGACCGCGCGCAATGACATTTTCCAGGCCATCAATCGAGCTAATGTTGCTCCCAGTCCCTCGCCATCAGCTTACGTCCCATCTCCAGTACAGGATGTTTTGCAGAAATTTACGGCCATGGCTGAGAGGGCTGCGGTAGAGTTACGCATTCTTTCCAGCACAGCTGAACTACCGAACGCCATTTCGGATATTTTGCGTACCCGTAACATGCCCGCGCGCCTCCACGTGCCCAGAGGCTCCATGCTGGATATTTCGGGGTGGTACGGTGAGCTGATAGAGACACCGCCTGGACCCGACGATGCCGCACTCGCCCATGCACCGCTGGCAATTGCCGAAACCGGCACCTTGGTTTATCCGGCTAGTGAGTCACAGCCCGCAAGCTGGCATTTTCGTGCAGGCCTTGAAATCGCGGTATTGGAGGCACGCAACATTGTAGGATACATGGAAACCGCTTTGGCAAAGGTTGTTGCTGCGGGCCTTCCTCCAACTCTAAATTTCGTAACCGGACCATCGCGCACAGCAGATATAGAACAAACGCTAGAGTTAGGCGCCCACGGTCCCAAGGCCCTTTGCATTCTGCTGATCAAAGACTAACGACGGCTCGGGTCAATTTTTCAAGAATAACATCGAGACTTTCGAGTTCATCGGCCGTCAATACTAACACCAACCTAACTTCGAACTCTTTAGCACGCGGCACAATTTCCTCATATACCATGCGCCCATGCGCAGAAAGTGTAAGCCTGGTCACGCGCCCATCTTCAGCGTCTGTTCGCCGTACCACGCGGCCGCTGTCCACCAGACTTGCCACAGCACGGCTGACCTGAACCTTATCCATTGCGGTGCGAAGGCAAACTTCTCTGGCCGACAATCCGTCGCTGGAGCCTAATGCAGCCATCACCCGCCATTCGGCTGCGGACATCGAAAACTCTTCAGCATACCTTCCAGACAGAGCACTGCTAACGCGGTTGGCGAGAACAGAAAGCCGGTAAGGCAAGAACTCTTCCAATTCAAGGGATGCACGAAGATCACTCTGCATCTGCCTGACTCTTGGGCTGGGCTGTCACAAATGCGGGATACTCATAGGCTGACTTTTCAATATCCCTCAACCTAGGCCAGCGATCGATATCCATATCTACCGTCCGCGCATTTGCGATCTGGGGAATCAAACATATATCCGCCAAAGTGGGCTGATCGCCATGACAAAATCGTCCTACCTGTGGATCTTCGTCTATTATTTTCTCCAGCGCGTTGAACCCCTGTTCGATCCAGTGCCGCACAAAAACATCAACGTCCGGCTCATTTCTCTTGTACTCATGGAGTAGGAACCTGCGCACCCGAAGATTGTTGATGGGATGAATGTCGCAGGCTACCGCATAGGCTATTTGACGCACGTGTGCTCGCGAAAGCGGATCCTCAGGCAATAACGGCGGCTCAGGAAATATTTCGTCCAGATATTCTATAATCGCCAGTGACTGTGATATTGCATGGCCATCATGAATTAAAGTCGGTACAAAACCTTGTGGGTTGACGTCACGAAATGCTTGCGACATCTGCTCATTTTTACGCAGATGGATGTAGACGTCCTGGTGCTTTAACCTCTTAAGTTCCAAAGCTATTCGTACTCTAAATGCTGCTGATGAACGAAAGTAAGTGTAGAGAGTGATCGACACCTCAAGCCTCCTCGTAACGGCATACCACCTGGTCTATCGCGCCGAAAATCGAATGCCCATACAAATCTGTCATTTCGATACGCACACGATCTCCAAATCGCATGAACTGCGTCTTCGGCTCTCCGAACTCCAGGATCTCAAGCATTCGTCGCTCAGCGAGACAGGCAGAACCGCGTCCAGGGCTCCTGTTAGAAATTGTCCCTGAGCCAATTATCGAACCAGCGCACAGTTTCCGCGTTTTTGCGGCGTGGGAAATAAGTTTAGGAAAATCAAATGTCATGTCTTCGCCAGCATTAGGCGCCCCAAAATCCTGACTGTTGTATTTGACGTGAAGCGGCAAATGCACCCGCCCACCGTCCCAAGCTTCGCCTAGTTCATCAGGCGTAACGGCCACCGGTGAGAATGCTGTGGCAGGTTTTGACTGAAAAAATCCAAATCCTTTGGCGAGTTCGCCGGGAATCAAATTCCGCAGCGATACATCATTGACCAGCATCAGCAGTTTGATGTGCTTTCGGGCCTGTTCAGCCGTAATCGACATGGGTACGTCATCAGTGATGACAGCGACCTCGCCTTCAAAATCAATCCCGAATGTCTCGCTTTCTACGGCAATGGGATCGCATGCACCAATAAAACCGTCGGATCCCCCCTGATACATTAGCGGATCCGTCCAGAAGCTCTCGGGCATCTGGGCACCACGGGCCCGGCGCACAAGCTCTACGTGCGTCACATAGGCAGACCCGTCCGCCCACTGGAATGCTCGCGGAAGCGGCGCTGCGCAGCTTGTTACCTCAAAACTCTGTACACCGTCGGCCTCTCCGTCATTCAGTAGCTCATAAACCCGCATTAAACGGGCGGCGCACTCATGCCAGTTATCAAGTGCAGACTGCAATGTGGGAGCAATGTGAGGAACGGCGACACAGGTCCTCATATCACACGATACAACGACCAGCTGTCCGTCCCGGCCATGCTTTTGTGAGGCGAGTTTCATTTTTCTATCCAGCTTTCGGCGTAGCCGTTAACCTCTGTACCAAATGCAGCCGTTTGCAGATCCAGGCCATCTCGAGCATCGATCATGACCGCCACTTCATCCGTAGACGTTTTCTCCGCCTTAGCCCCGACCGCAAATGCCCTGGGATGGGGACCGTGCGTAAAGCCACTGGGGTGGAAAGTCATCATTCCGGGCTTTATGTTATCCCGACTGAAAAACTCTCCCTTATGATAAAATATGACTTCATCGTAATCGTCATTGGAATGATAAAACGGTACCTTTAGGGCGCCAGCGTCACTCTCAATTGGGCGCGGCACAAAGGTGCAGACGACGAAGCGCTCTGCCACAAAAGTGGAATGGACGCTCGGCGGTATGTGGTAGCGGTGGCTCATAACCGGCCTGATATCCCGCCAGTTGAGCTTGAGCACACTGAGATTTCCCTTCCAACCGACGGCGTCAAGGGGGTTGAAGGGAAATGTGATGATGGAAATTTCGTTACGACGTTTTACCCTGACTCGCCACTCAAATTCATCCCGCTGGCTCTCAAAATATTCGTCGAGCCTCGGTGTCTCAAGCGCTGCAGGATCAAATATGGCATGGGCACCAAGGATACCGCGGTCGGGCAGCTTGTAGGCGCCGTTAGTCGCCTCGATACAGAGGGCAATCGTTTGTGTCTTGGGCTGGAGCCGCCACATGGTTCCGCGAGGAATTAGGAGGTAGTCTCCTTCTTGGTAGCCCATGTGGCCAAAATCACAGAATAGGTCGCCCTCGCCGGCGTGGAAAAATAGGAGCTCGTCGCCATCTGCATTGCGGACGAGGTGTTGCATCGATCGATGGAGCGACCACATCCGGACTCGCGCAGCTGAATTACAGAGAAGTAGTTCAGAATCAAATGGATCAGATGATTCTCGTGCTGCAGCTACCGCATCAAAGGCTCGCGGCCGGAGTGGTCCTTCAAATTTGATCCAGCCGGTTGGTGGGTGGGAATGGTAGACATGCGCCGCCGGACCAAAAAAGCCATCACGCCCGATTTCCCGTTCATAGGTGGCTTCCGGCAGATCGCAGTGAGCCTGGCGTGACGTTATCCCTTCCTTGCGCGGCAATTCAATCCAATTGCGCTGGCTCATGAAAGCCTCGCACCGGTCGGATCTGTTAGAACACCGCGCTGTATCTGATCGAGTTCGATAGATTCGAAGAGTGCTCGGAAATTGCCCTCGCCAAACCCGTCATTGCCCTTTCTCTGAATTATCTCAAAGAAAATGGGACCGATCGCATTCCGCGTAAAAATCTGCAGCAATAATCCCTGACCGGACGTTGGCGCTCCGTCCATGAGGATCCGTAATTCCCTAAGACGTTCGATGTCTTCGCCGTGTCCTTTGATGCGATTGTCCAGAAGGGCATAGTACGTATCCGGCGTATCCTGAAACGGGACTCCGTTTTCCTTCATAATTTCGACTGTATGATAGATATCAGCTGTTCCCAGCGCGATATGCTGAATTCCTTCGCCCTTATAGTCCTCTAGGTATTCAGCTATCTGGGACTTATCATCAGAACTTTCATTGATTGGGATACGAATTTTACCGTCAGGGCTTGTCATTGCACGTGACTTCAACCCCGTCAATTTTCCTTCAATGTCAAAGTAGCGCACTTCACGAAAATTGAAGAGCTTCTCGTAAAATCCCGCCCATTTATCCATATTTCCGCGAAAAACGTTGTGCGTTATGTGATCTATATACGTGACCCCTGCACCGCCATGCTCGAAACCTAGGGATAGATCTATGGGAATGAAGTCGACATCATAGATGGAGTGCTCCTCATATCGGTCGACCAGATAAATAGCGCTTCCTCCGATACCCTCGATTGCAGGAATATTGAGTTCCATCGGCCCAATCTGGTTCGAAAAAGGCTTTGCACCCAGTTCAATCAATTTACGATATGCGCGCGCGGCATCTTTCACTCTAAAAGCCATGGCACACGCTGATGGGCCATGTGCCTGCGCAAAGCGAGATCCATGGCTACCAGGCTCAGCGTTGACAATGAAGTTTGATTTGCCCTGGCGATATAAAACAACATCCTTGGAACGATGACGCGCAACGGCGCGAAAGCCCATCTGTTCAAAGTAACGGTGCAGCTTTCCAACGTCAGGAGCGGTATATTCCACAAACTCGAAGCCGTCGGTGCCAATCGGATTGTCCCAAAGCTGGTTCATGGCGGATCTCCCTTTGTTTGATAAGAGATTAGCGCCAATTTAGTTTCATTTGCAACTATCTTGCGCTCACCGCACCCTCCGAGCCCGCCGAAAGAAGGGCTAATCCCTCAGAATGGCCAGTCTCGAGCTTAAGGTTACCTTGAGGCTACCGGCTACGATCAAAGGCTTCGGCCCAGTGCCGAACGCGGCCGATAATGGGATCGTCTTTACTGGATTTGCCAGTCCCTCGTACACAGGTGGTCTGCCCTGCGACCTCTAAAGGTCGCTCGACTACTAAAATTTCCTAGGAAAGAGGCCCACCCAAGGCGCGTGTTGGGCCCCGTCGCTACAAGACCAACCAGAGAGTCTCTATTATCTTGGGGAACTAAGCTCACTTTTACGCCTTGAGTCAGCGACAGGAGGGACGCGCAACATTGCACGCCTCGGCCGACGGCCGCCCGGATGCTCGTTGGAGGCTGGCGGGAGGTTCCAATACTGCGTCAGAAGGACACGATCTCGTGCCTGCGAACATATCCCGCCATAGCGCCGCTAACCCAAGGTTGGCCGTGCTCAGCTACTTCTCGGCATTCGCCCCACTCCCGCAGCCTGAGGCCGAAGCGTTGCGCGTGATGATCGGGCGTCTGACACCTTTCGCAGCTGGAAGCAAGATTATCACCGCTGGCACCCCTCTGGACGCGCCCTGGATCCTGACCTCGGGTTGGGCTTGCCGCGCCGCCCACCTTCCCGATGGTCGTCGCCAAATCCTGGACTTCTATTTTCCGGGTGACCTGATTGGGTTTTCCTCTCGTCGCGGCGCCGAAGCTGCTGCGTCATACATCAGCCTTACCCGATCCGATTGTACGCAAGCAGAGGAGCTTCTACGAAATGCTCAGGAAGATCAGCCTCGCTGGCCGGTACTCGCTGAAATTTGCCGCGCTCTTGAGCAACAGATTGA
>JAKAVI010000469.1 GCA_021817355.1 Pseudomonadota bacterium
TGATGTGCCGGTGGATGGGCTCATTTACGCAACTCTAATACTTTTAAGGTGATGCTCTAGAGCGAAGCAAGAAGCTACGCCGATGATCGAGCCCGCCCGTCTCCTTGCCTTTGCTTTTGCCAATGCTGACCTTTTATTTGAGGTCGACCGTTCTGGTACCGTTGTCTTTGCCACCGGTGCGGTCAGCGAGTTTTTGGCCAATAAGGATCAGCCGCTTGTCGGTTCCGGCGCAGCACAGCTGTTCGAGCCGTCCGACGCCCTGAGATTCGCCACCTTTACCAAATCGATGGGCGAGGGTGATCGCGCCGGTCCGATCCATATGCGGCTCGTGGGCGGGCGCGATGTCAGCGTGTCCTTCTGCCATTTGCCGCAGATCGGGGCCAATATTGCGTGCACTCTGGTCCGGCCCGGTACGCGCCAGGGCTTTGCCGCTCCTAAAGTCGATCCGGGCACCGGATTGCCGTCCAAGGACGAGTTGCTGGCTGCTGCGAGCGCTGTCACTGCCGATGGAGCCAAACTCACCATCGTCAATGTGCCTGGCCTGGAAACGGCATGTGCCAAGCTGTCCCAACCTCAAGCCGCGGCACTCATGAAGCAGATTGGCGCTGCAGTGGGGGAGGTGGCGCCCAAGGGTGCAGGCCGGGTCGGCGATGACAGTTTTGGTGCCATCGAGGAGGATGGCGAGAAATCGTTCCTGGCCGCGACCATTTCCGCGGTGCTCGACAAAAATGGCGTCGTGGTGAAAGGGATGACGGAAAGCTCGGTCTCGCTAAAAGGGGACCTCAGTCCCCAGCAACGCCTCCTTGCGGTGCGTCATGTCGTTGCCCGGGTTTCAGCTGGCGATACCAATGCGAGCACATGCAAAGATCTGTCTAGCGCGTTCGAGGCCATGATCGGAGAGACCCAGACACGGGCGCTGGCTCTGACAAACGTGATGGCCGATGGTGCCTTTTCGTTTGCCTATCAACCCGTGATCGATCTGGCGACCGGCCAGCTTTCCCATTGCGAGGCGCTGGTCAGGTTCGAAGGCAATGCCAACACCGGGGAGACCATTGCCTTTGCCGAGGCCCTCGGTATTTCGGACTCCTTTGATGTCGCTGTGGCGGCAAAAATTCTGAGTGTCGTGGAGAAGAACCCCAAAGCAAAGGTGGCGCTCAATCTCTCCGGAAATACCGTTGCCAACCCGGTGAGCTTCGGACTGGTCGCGGGCCTTCTTGCCAGGAAGAAGGCGTTGGCACCGCGTGTGCATGTCGAGGTCACGGAATCTGCAGAAATCATCGATCTCGCCAATGCCAATCTCGCGATCCAGGGCCTGCGCGATATGGGATACAAGGTCGGGCTCGATGATTTTGGTGCGGGCGCCGCCTCGTTCCAATACCTGCACGCCTTTGAGGTAGATTTTGTGAAGTTCGATCAGGCCTTGATCCGCATGCTTGGCAGCGATCCGCGCAAGGACATGCTGATCAGCGGGTTGGTCAAACTGAGCAACCAGCTAAGTGTGCGTGCGGTGGCCGAGGGTATCGAAAACGCGGACATCAAGGAGCGTGTCATCGCCGCAGGTTTCCAGTTGGGGCAGGGCTACTTTCTCGGCAAGCCGTCGGCGGAGCTGCAGTCGCCAACGCCTCCCGGCAAACGCAAAGGCACTCAGATAAGCTGGGGCTAACCCATCCCACAAGGAACCGGATCTGCCAGTTGTTGTCTGGCCGGAGCATGCTGGGAGCATCAGCTCTGCGCTTAAGGCCCGCTGATGCTGCCGCGTGAGGGCAGAATGAAGGTTCTTGTCCAGTCCGGACATAAGGCCCCGACGTGCACGCACGGGTGACGGCCTCTGGCAGTGGCGCGGCCTTGTTCTCTCACGAAGGTGCCATGACCGCCGGAGGCCGAAGGTGTGGGGTCACCTGACCACGACCGCCGCGAGAGTTCAGGGACGCCTGTGTACAGTCCGTTTTATCTCTCTCTTCGGTCACTGGAGGTTACGCTCGAAAAAGGCTCGACGCGGCCAGGTACGGTGTCGTGGTAGGTAATGCAGGGAGGCCGGCAGATCAGGCTTTCGAGCCGAAAAGATGCCTGATGTGCAAACGGGGAATACGTGGTCATTTTGAACTGCAAGCCATCGCATAGGAAGAGGCAGCTTCGGCCATTACCTCTGTCGATTGCCTTTGCCGATTGCCTTTGCCGATTGCCATAGGGTGTGTCCCCCAGAAGGTCCGGTGGGGGTGCGCGCAGAATATCATTGATAAGCCGATATAATGAGGTTTTCTCAGTCGCAAGGCGTTATATGCTGGCAGACAGATCGTCTGATTGGACTGCGATGGACGGAGCGGGACCTTGCTGTCATCCTTTGCGTTGGAAGAAGGCCTGACGTGATGTCGCAAGGCTCTGCCCGCCCCCATCTGAACGAGCGAGATCATCCATGAAACCTCATATAGCCTTGTCTGTCCTCCTGGGTATCGGCATTGCCATCTCCGCGCTGACCCAGAAGGCGCAGGCGCAGAACTGGTCCATGTTTGGTGGCAATCCGCAAAGCACCAGCGCCAATTCCGAACCTGTGGGCATCACGGCTGCCAATCTCGGCCAGCTCAGGCATCGCATCGTGACGCTGGAGGGTACTGTTGATGCAAGCGCCATCTATCTTCATGACGCCATGGTTCGTGGCCGGCGCCATGACGTCATTTTTGTTACGACGAGCTATGGCAGGACACTTGCCCTCGATGCAGATAGCGGCCGTGTTCTGTGGAGTTACACGCCCGCCAGCTATGACAGGCTTGCCGGTACAAGCCAGTTTACGAATTCGACGCCGGTGGCTGACCCTGATGGCCAGTTCATCTATGCTGCCTCGCCGGATGGCTACGTACAGAAGCTCGCGGTCAGCGACGGCCATCTGCTGTGGCGTACGGCGATCACGAAGCTGCCGCGGCGGGAAAAGATTGATTCAGCCCT
>JAKAVI010000465.1 GCA_021817355.1 Pseudomonadota bacterium
AGAGGCACGCTGAAAGCCAACATTCATCGCCGGAAACTGTTCGAGCAAGGCGGCGATCACCGCCTCGTTCTGGGCATGATAGCCGGCGCGCAGAGCCAAGAGGTCAGGCCTGCGGTCATTGACCTTGGCAAGTGCCTCGATCACCGCACGGCGGCTGATGGGCGGAGGATCCGAAATCGTTTTGAGCTTCAGCGCTGCGTTGGGTTCAATGCCCAGGAGGGCCTTGAGCCTCGCGCGCGCCAAAAGGGCGGCGCGGGCTGCCGCATCACGTTGGCTGAGAATATCGAGGCTGGCCGACAGATCGGAGCCGGCATTGGCGATCGTGGTGTTGTGCTGACGCAGCGCCTGCGCCGAATGCTGCGCCTGACTTCTGGTGATGGCCGCAAGTCGGGCAAGGGCCCGCTCCTTCTCGGCATTCAGAACGGCTTCGGCATAGAGGGTAGCTGACGTCTGAGCCGTCTGGACCTCACTCCAGGCAAGTTCCAGGCGAGCCTGATCGGCCTTGGCCCGGGCACCCTCGGCGCGCGCCGGTTGCGTCAGAAGTCCCTGGAGATCTTCAGCGAGGCCAAGCGAATAGGCATCGGTGAGGCCCGGGACGTGCACCGTGGGTGGAGCCCCCATCGCCTGGAATTGCGGATCAGCAAGCTTATCGCTCTGCCGGGCTTTGGCGATCGCGAGCCTTGTCTGCGACCGCGCCACCGCCAGATCCGGCGAATGGGCAAGGGCAAACAGCGCCGTCTGCTCCATGTTGAGTGCGCGCTTCGGCGCCGGCAGGAGTTGGGGCGCGGTACTCAACGGCAGCGCATGATAGGTGGCACAGGCCGAGAGCGCCAAGAAAGCGAGCACAGCCAAGGCTGAACGTCGCGGGCGCAAGAGGCGAAGCCAGGCCCGCGACAGCATCAAGCCTCGCGGCACCCTACCCAGGGAAAAGTCGTGCGACCGGCCTGCCTGCATCAGGAACTTTCGCTTGGAGGACACATCAAGAGGGCTGGTCCTAGGTGGTCGGTTGCAGTTCTGCAAATTGAATTTTGCAAATGTAGGTCGCAGATGCGTGAGGGACATCTTCGTGGGTCTGCACGCAGAGCAGAAAAATCAATATCAGCTAGGCTTTTTCACATCTGGTGCGAGCGCCAGCAATTCCTTAAACATTCTTAAAGGGCAGAGAACGCCCCTCTTGCGGCGCCCTTGTCCTTCGGCCATGGCGCACCACGTCTTCCCAAGCGGGAGCGCCGGGCAGATCCGGCCCACGCTGCGCACAATTCTGCCAAAGTCATGAAACGCCGCGACCTGGCTCGGCTCAGGCGCGGGCCAGCCGTATACGGACGATCAGTCCCGGGGCATTGTCATCAAGCTCGATGGTGCCGCCATGATAGCGCACGATCGCCGCCACCAGGGGCAGGCCCAGTCCGGTACCAGGCGTCGTACGGCTGCGCTCAAGACGGTAAAAGCGGCGAAACACCCGCTCCCGTTCGGCCTTGGGTATGCCTGGCCCATCATCGCACACGGTCATGACCACGTGGCTGTCCGTCGCCGCAGCCGCAAGCCTGATGTGGCTGCCTGAAGGGGTGTGGGCACGGGCATTCTCGATCAGATTGGCGATCAGCTGGGCCAGAAGCGTGCGATCGCCGTGAACCCAAAGCCCCGGCGTCACGCCCGCCGTCAGGATATGCCCGCTGTCTTCAGCCACCGGCCGGTAGATGTCGGCCATCTCTCCGAGCAGATGGGAGAGATCAAGACGCGGAAGGGTGCGAACATCGATGGCTTCTTCGAGCTGGCCGATCTTGAGCAGGGCATGAAAGGTTGCCAGGAGGCGTTCTGTTTCCGCAAGGGCCTCCTCGATCGCGCCGCGATATTGTTCTTCGCTCCGCGCCTCGGTAAGCGCGCGTTCCAGATGATGGTGCAGATGGGTGAGAGGCGCGCGCATATCATGGGCGATGTCACTTGAAATCTGCTCGACGTTCTCCATCAGCCCCGAAATGCGGTCGAGCATGGCATTGATGGTGTGGACAAGCCGGCCCAGCTCGTCATCCGTACCACGCTCTGGGACGCGGTCAGCAAATCTGCCTGCCATGATCGCGCGGCAGGTTTGACTGATCTCATCCATGCGCGCCAGGAAGAGATGGCTGAGGACAAGCCCGCCGCCCGTGGCCAGAACAAGGCTCACCGCGAGGACCCAGAGAAAGGCAGCAAGCTCGTCTTCTTCGGCATCATGGACGAGATCAAGGTCTCTGCCGTCAAACAGATAAAGCCCAGGGGTAAGCATCAGGCCTACGCCCAGGATATGATGGGCGCGTTCCTTGCGTCCTGGTGACTGTGGCGGCAGATTCAGGAAGAACTTGCCGAGGCGCGGCGTCATGCCCGGCAGATTGCCTGCGAGCTCTTTCCCGGACGGGGTTTCAAGCAGGAGAAAATCACTGCTGGCACTGTGATAAAGATGCTGGGTGATGACTTCCTTGGCTTCAGAAATGCCTTGCGAACGGTAGCCGGACTTGATCGCAGCAATATCCCGGTCAATGGCAGACAATAGCTCGGTCTGCAGCGCCTGGTGGGTGATGGCATAGACAAGAGCCATCAGTACCAGCATGGCCACCGCGATCACCGCAGTGAAGATAGCGGTGAGACGAAAGCTTTCACTGCCAACGAGCCTAGTCCAGGCGAAGGACATAGCCTGCACCACGTACGGTCTGGATGAGGGAGGTCTCAAAACCCCGGTTGAGCTTGGCCCGAAGCCGGCTCATATGGGATTCGACGATGTTGGTACCCGGATCAAAATGCAGCTGCCAGGTGTTTTCAAGGAGCATGGCGCGCGTCACCACCTGGCCGGCATGGCGCATCAGATATTCGAGCAGGCGAAATTCCTGCGGCTGCAGATCGATTGGCTGGCCGGCGCGGCGCACCGTCTGGGTCATCAGGTCAGCCTCGAGCGGCCCACCCGCAG
>JAKAVI010000259.1 GCA_021817355.1 Pseudomonadota bacterium
ATCGGGGTGTGGATCTTCTTCCTGCGCCAGATGCAATCTGGTGGTGGCAAGGCCATGGGCTTTGGCAAAAGCCGCGCCAAGCTGCTCACCGAGCGCACCGGACGGGTCACCTTCGAGGACGTGGCCGGGGTTGATGAGGCCAAGGAAGAACTCAAGGAGATCGTCGACTTCCTGCGCGATCCGCAGAAGTTTCAGCGGCTCGGCGGACGCATTCCCAAAGGCGTGCTGCTCGTGGGTCCTCCGGGCACCGGCAAGACTTTGCTCGCCCGCTCGATTGCCGGCGAAGCCAACGTGCCCTTCTTCACCATTTCGGGTTCGGACTTTGTCGAGATGTTCGTCGGCGTCGGTGCCAGCCGCGTGCGTGACATGTTCGAACAGGCCAAGAAGAATGCCCCCTGCATCGTCTTCATCGACGAAATCGATGCCGTCGGCCGCCATCGCGGTGCCGGACTTGGCGGTGGCAATGACGAGCGCGAACAGACCCTCAACCAGCTCCTGGTGGAGATGGACGGCTTTGAGGCCAATGAAGGTGTCATCCTGATCGCCGCCACCAACCGTCCCGACGTGCTCGATCCCGCCCTCTTGCGTCCGGGCCGTTTTGACCGCCACGTTGTGGTGCCCAATCCGGATCTGGCCGGCCGCGAGAAGATCCTGCGCGTGCATCTGCGCAAGGTGCCTCTGGCACCCGATGTCGATCCCCGCGTGATTGCCCGCGGCACGCCCGGCTTTTCCGGTGCTGATCTGGCCAATCTCGTGAACGAGGGAGCCCTGCTTGCCGCCCGTCGCGGAAAACGCGTGGTGACCATGCCCGAACTCGAGGACGCCAAGGACAAGGTCCTGATGGGCGCCGAGCGCCGCTCGATGGCGATGAGCGACGATGAAAAGAAACTCACCGCCTATCACGAAGGCGGCCATGCGCTGGTTGCGCTCGCCATGCCCGGCTCCGATCCGATCCACAAGGCCACCATCATTCCGCGCGGTCGGGCCCTTGGCATGGTGATGCGCCTTCCCGAGCGCGACCAGCTTTCCATCACCCGCGAAAAGATGATGGCTGATCTGTGCGTGGCCTTTGGCGGACGCATCGCCGAAGAGCTGATCTTCGGCCATGACCGCGTGACTACCGGTGCCATGAGCGACATCGAACAGGCGACACGCATGGCCCGGGCGATGGTGACGCGCTATGGCATGAGTGATGATCTGGGCCCGATCGCCTATAGCGAAAATCAGGAAGAAGTGTTCCTCGGCCATTCGGTGTCGCGTCAGCAGAATATCTCCGAAGCCACAGCCCAGAAGATCGACAGCGAGATCCGTCGCATCATCGACACCACCTATGGCCGGGCCCGTCAGGTCCTGAACGACCGCATCGAGGATCTGCACATCATCGCCCGCGGCCTGCTGGAATACGAAACCCTGTCAGGCGAAGAGATCCAGAACCTGCTCAAGGGAATCGCTCCGGTCCGCACCCCCTATGACGAGCCCGAGCCCATGCGTGGCGCCGGCCCGTCCGTACCGGCCGCAGGCCGTCCGCGCGGGGTGATCGCACCGGAGCCCCAGCCCGGGCACTAGACCGTCGGACCGGGCGGCAGAAGACCAAAGGGGAGGCTCAGCCTCCCCTTTTCGGTTGGAGGCGTGGATTGCAAAGCTTTGGCATTCTCAACATCACGGCCGACAGTTTTTCTGATGGTGGCCGCTTTCTTGAACCCTCCGCCGCTCTCGCCCGTGCCCATGCGCTTCTTGCCGCCGGTGCCGACGTGCTCGATCTTGGTGCGGCCTCATCGGCGCCCGATGCCCAAAGCGTGCCACCCGCCCTCGAGATCTCCCGCCTGACAGGCGTAATCGACGCCTTTGCCGCCGAAGCCCACCGGCTTTCGGTCGACAGCTTCGCCACCGAGGTGCAGCGCTGGGCCCTCACCCGCAATGTAGGCTATCTGAACGATATTCAGGGCTTTGCCGATCCGGGCTTTTATCCCGAACTGGCTGAGAGCCAATGCCGGCTCATCGTCATGCATTCGGTTCAGGGCAAAGGCCCTGCCCGCCCCATGTTTGTTCCCGCCGCCGAAATCTATGATCGGGTCTGCCGCTTTTTCGAACGCCGCCTTTCACGTCTTCTGGCCGCCGGGATCAAGGCCGACAGGCTGATCCTTGATCCTGGCATGGGCATGTTTCTGGGCACCGATCCTGAGGCCTCCTTCACCATGCTGCGCCACATCAAGGCGCTCAAGGCCGCTTTCGGGCGACCCGTCCTCATCTCGGTCAGCCGCAAATCCTTCCTGCGCCGGCTGGTCGAGGCCCGGCCCGAGGATGCAGGCGCAGCCAGCCTCGCCGCCGAACTCTTCGCGCTGTGCAGCGGCGCCGATTTTCTGCGCACCCACGATGTGGCGGCACTGCGCGATGGCGCGAAGGTCCTGACCCAGCTGACAGGCCCGCTGCCAAAAACTGCAATCTAAGTTGTACCAGGAATAGCTAACGATCTTTTATCCAGCTGATTAGAATGTCCCGATCAGGGGGCACCTCGTTCACAGAGAGGATCAAAGCGCAATGGCGCGCAAATATTTCGGCACCGATGGGGTTCGCGGCCTCGCCAATAGCTTTCCCATGACCCCGGAAATCGCCATGAAGATTGGCATGGCGGCGGGCCGCCTCTTCACCCGCGGCGAATACCGCCATCGCGTCGTGATCGGAAAGGACACGCGGCTCTCCGGGTACATGATCGAGCCTGCCCTGGTTGCCGGGTTCACCGCTGTGGGCATGGACGTCTTCCAGTTTGGTCCCCTGCCCACACCGGCGGTGGCAATGCTGGTGCGCTCCCTGCGTGCCGATCTCGGAGTAATGATCTCCGCCTCGCACAATCCCTATCATGACAATGGCATCAAGCTGTTCGGACCCGACGGCAACAAGCTCTCTGACGACACCGAGCAGCAGATCGAAACGCTGA